>CBFDBT010000275.1:0-1508 GCA_965603115.1 uncultured Alphaproteobacteria bacterium | reverse complement strand
CCCCATCGCGGTTAAGCTTTGAGAGCGAAGACTCCGGGTCATAAAGGGAGAATATTTTCTCTAAGCGACGCAGTTCAGCCACAGCCGTCTCAATCATATTTTTAGCAACTTTGGGCTCACTATGGACAATCCTCATCGAAGCCATGCCACCAAGGGCCACACCGCGCCACTCAGCTATTTGCGGCTGGGGCAATAACGCCAAGGCTTTAGTACCCATTAGCCCCATACCCGCTGCTGCGGCTGTTATTTGCAAGCATCTTCTACGATTGATCATCAACAGTCTCATCCTTATCCATGTCATTTGAGCCGAGCAGGGCATCGGTCTTTATTTCCTGCATTTTGGTTAAAATTCCGCCGTAACTCCCGATAAATTCTTCGGCTTTGGTTTTATCGGAAAAGGGCACAAATTCTGCCATGCCCATGCCGCCTGACCGTGAGGAACCTGCAACATACCATGCGTCTTCGGCTCTTATCCAGGCATCATCACCCGGCTGATCCCAGCTTTCAGCTTTGCCCATATCGCTAACGTAAATGGTACTTATCTTATATTTTTCATCCGGCATGCGGCTGTAAGCTAGGCTGTCGCGCACTGAGATAAACCACAGCGGGCTCTTTTGTCCCTTGAGGAATATCTGCCCTTTAGGGCCCTTATGCTCGGATACTTGCATGCCGCAAAAATGTCCAATAGCATCATCTGATAGCGCAATAGGGCTTCGGTCAGGCTGCGCGATTTCTTGGTCACCACAGCTTGTCAGGCTTAGAGCCAAACACAATAGAGTGAGGTATTTCATATATCTCTCCGCTTAAACATAAATGAGCCAAACAATAGGGGAACTATGCACCAAACCAGCAAACTGCTCCATAGCAATGCGCTAGACAAAGTTGCACCGGCGGAAACCTCGGCCATGCCACCAACCAAACCACTGCCAGAAATACCACCCATATTGATCATACGGAAAATATCGGTGGGATTGGCCAGCAAAAAGCTGGAAAAAGCTTCAGCACTCAACATTTCATCAAAACCTGATACAAGCGAGCCAAGAAGCAGCAAGTCAAAGATAATCACAAAGAATAACCACAGCGCCACGACAGCCCCCGCAGCAATGCCACGATTTTTAGCAATCGCGCTACACATTAGGCCGAGAGCGATAAAGATAGCACCGAGTACAATGGATGACAGCACCATCACGCCAAGCGCCCACCATGCATGATCGGGTGGCATTACATCGCCTGATAAAGCGGTCATAACACCAGAGAGGCCATAGCCAAAAATTGTAGCAAAAGCGATTATGCTAACCTGACCAATAAATTTTCCGACCACTACGTCTCGGCGAGAAAGGGGATAGGACAATAATAATAGCATAGTGCCTTGATCCACTTCTCCAACAAGCGCGTCATAAGACAGCAGCAGGGCTATAAGTGGCACGAGAAAAATAGATAAGCTTGAAAGCGAAACTGTTGAGAGCGTCAGCGCATCAACGTCTAACAGGCCCGTTGGCGCACTGCCA
>CBFDBT010000274.1:0-1582 GCA_965603115.1 uncultured Alphaproteobacteria bacterium | reverse complement strand
CACCGCCAACAACAACGCTTTTGGGTGATAAAAATTCCCCCATCGCGCGACCGATACGGTAAGCAATATCAGCGTTTAGCTCGCTGCCCAATTGGCCGCGAATATCATATGCTTTAAAACACGTCAGTTTTGTCACAGTAAAATCCTTAAATAATCATCATCTCAAGAAACATTTTTTGCCTTAAATATCAACTATAAACGTCATTGTTGCATATAGTCTGCCACAGCACGCTTTTCAGCATCATTCATGCGCAGGCCGAGTTTGCTGCGGCGCCATAAAATATCGTCAGCGCTTTGAGCCCATTCTTGGCTGATGAGGAACTTTACTTCTTTTTCATACAGACCTGCGCCAAAATGCTGACCGAGGTCAGACGTCGCTTGGGCATTGCCGAGTAGATCAAAAGCTCTGGTGCCATAGGAACGCGCAAGCCTTGTACTTACTCCAGCGTCGAGCCATGGGACCACTTTGGCAAGGTCTAAAATAAGATTGCTAAACGCGCTTTCAGGATTTTCCCTGTTCGGCAAGTCTCCTCCTGGCAGCGGAATGCTCTCTGTCCATGGTCCCCTAGATGGTTTGATATAGGGCGCGAGTTTTTCCATAACCTCTTCCGCGAGATGACGGTATGTCGTGAGCTTGCCGCCAAAAATGCTAAGCAGCGGTAGTGCACCACTAGCGACATCAAGTTCGAGCACATAATCGCGTGTTATAGCAGATGTCTTTTCTTCCCCGTCATCATAAAGCGAGCGCACACCTGAATAAGTCCATATGACACCTGTTGGACTGATCGGCTCTTTGAAATATTCACTCGCAGCAGCGCAAAGATAGGATATTTCATTGCTACTTGCCTCAGCGCTATTTGGTGCACCCTCAAAAGCAACATCGGTGGTGCCAACAAGAGTGAATTTTTCTTCGAAAGGAATGGAAAAGATAATGCGCCCATCAGCATTTTGAAAGGTATAGGCTCTATCGTGATCATAAAGCTTTGGTACTATGATGTGGCTGCCTTTAACGAGGCGAACGCTGCTTTTAGGCTTGTGTGCAAGGGAGCAATCTTTGATCACCCTATCAACCCACGGCCCCGCAGCATTGATAAGCACTTTGGAGCAAAACTGGATTTTTTGCCCCGCACTAGTCTCCACATCAATATGCCAGCAATCGTTTTTACGTTTAGCGCTAATAAAGCGATGCCTCGGTAATATTGTAGCACCGCTCTCAGCTGCACTTAAAGCATTGAGCACAACAAGCCGCGCATCATCGACGCAGCAATCGGAATATTCAAAGCCTTTTTTGAAAGTTTGCTTGAGCGGATTACCCGCACTCTCTTTTGCAAGCTTCAGGGTTTTTGTCGCGGGCAAAAGCTTGCGCCCGCCAATATGATCGTAAAGAAACAGCCCCAAGCGCAAAATCCATGCTGGACGTAAACCGCTATGGTGCGGGATAATGAATCGTCGCGGCTTGACCAGATGCGGTGCGATTTTCCACAGTGTTTCTCGCTCTTTTAGACTTTCCCGCACCAAGCCAAAGTCATATTGCTCGAGATATCGAAGACCGCAATGAATGAGCTTTGAGCTCGCAGATGAT
>CBFDBT010000273.1:0-1801 GCA_965603115.1 uncultured Alphaproteobacteria bacterium | reverse complement strand
ATTTAAATGTAGATGGTATATGGTATTTTGGGTCAAGTGAAGGCTCCAAGATGGTTGAGTTTGAAGCCGCTGAAAATATGAAGCGCTCATGGGTTAGTTTCGGCAAAGCCTATGATTGGATGTCAAATGAACAGGTTGCTGGCAAACATCTATTGCGTCATGCTAGTGAAGTGAAAAATATCTGGATTCCATATGGGGACCAGACTTAAAAAGAATTAACGCTAAGGGGAGAAAGCGGGATGAGTGAAGGTCAGGGGAGTGCTATTGCTACGGCGCCAGTTGGGCTGTCGGCTGACATCAATGCTGGTTTTGCTTTTTTGCTCGACTGTGTTGTTAATATATTTGTTCTGGCGGCTATTTTAGCGAGCTTTGGTTTTCCTCTTGAGCTTATTCAGTCTCGGATAATTCCAGGGTGTATTGCTGGCATTACCATTGGTAATGCTTTGATGGTGTGGCACGCGCATAAAGCAGCAAAAAAAACGGGCAATCCTAACATAACGGCTATTCCTTTAGGTCTTGATATGCCATCGACTATTGGCCTGTCTTTTTCTGTATATTTACCCGTATTTTTTGCGTCCAAAGCTATAACAGATGATGCGATGTTAGCGGGTGAAATAACTTGGGCCGTTGGAATGGGGCTGACTATTTGGATGGGCGTTATAAAATTCGCCCTGTCATACATTGCCCAAACCCTGCAACGCGTTATGCCAGTTGCGGCCCTCCTTGGTTCTATGATGGGTATTGCCATCGTGTGGCTTGGGGCCAGCGCGATTATGGGTGTTTTTGATAAGCCTGAAGTCGGTATTTTGTCACTGATGATTATGATTTTTGCTCTCACAGGTGGGCATGCCCTTCCGTTTAAGTTACCTGGTGCTGTCGTGGCTATTGTGCTTGGTACGGCGGTTTATTATCTATTGGCATTTGCAGGTATTGGTGGTGGCCATGTTATTCCTGAAGTGGGGGAGCTTACACCAGCTCTACCTATGTTGAGCTTTGCTGGCCTTGATCAGATATTTGATGGTTCCCTAAATTATTTGGCTGTTGGCGGGCCGCTTGCGCTGCTCGTTGCTGCTAGTGCTGTTAATGTTGCTACAGGCGCTAAAATGCTTGGTGATGACCTTGATCCGCGTGAATTGATACAGCTGGATGCGGTGTCGACAACTGCGGGAGCCTTTTTTGGCGGTATAATTCAAACGACACCCTATTTTGGTCACACTACCTATAAACGCATGGGTGGACGCTGGCTCTATAGTGCTGGTGCGGCTGGCGTCGTTCTTATCGGTGGTGTATCAGGCCTAATAGGGCTTTTGATCAATATTTTGCCAGAGGCGACACTCAAGCCAATCCTTATTGTTGTTGCCAGTGATATTGTGCGCCTTACGTATGCTAATGTACCATCTCGTCACGGCGCAGCTATCGCCTTTGCGGTATTCCCCGGTGTGTTAAATTATACTTATGTGATGGTAAGTGACCTCTACGGTCAGCTTGAACGTGGCATAGGAAAGATTGGAGGCAGTGTAACAGATATTGTTAGCACTCAGTGGATGGCAGCTTATGATTTACTTGGCATGATGGCGCGTGGTTATGTTTTAACCAGCATACTCTGGGCTGCGGCTATAGCCTTTTTGATCGATCGTAAAATGAAAGAGGCGATGGCTATCTTCATTCTCTGTAGTGTCTTTGCACTTTTTGGTGTCATGCATTCTGTATTGCCAAACTCAGGTGTTTATCTTCCGTGGGATGCAAATATAGACAGCGCATGGTCGATGAGACTTGCGGGTGCTTATTTCATCGCAGCTGT
>CBFDBT010000272.1:0-1884 GCA_965603115.1 uncultured Alphaproteobacteria bacterium | reverse complement strand
CGCAGTGCAGCTTGATCTAGCAACCACTGCCAGCGGACAGCCTAGACTTATAGCGCAAGAAAAAGGGTTTTTCGGGGATAAGGCCCTCGATATTAATTTTGATATAATAGTGCCCGCCATTCATGGTTCCAACGGTGAAGATGGGACATTGCAAGGTTTGCTGGAGTTTGCTGGGATTTCTTATACAGGGTGTCGACTGATGGGATCAGCTTTGACAATGGATAAAGTTGCGGCCAAGTCATGGGCCCGTCAACACAATCTCCCTGTTTTACCAGAGCTCACTATCGTCCGCTCAAAGAGCGGGGAATATCTCGATGAAGACAAGCTAAAAGAAGGTATTAAAGCGGAGCTCGCTGGCTTTGCTTATCCTTATTGCGTTAAGCCCTGTAATTTAGGCAGCTCAGTTGGCGTGAGCAAGGCGGATGATTTTGACGGACTGATGGCCGCTCTTATACAGGTGTTTCGCATAGACAGTGAAGCTATGATAGAACCCTTTGTGCCCAACCTTGTGGAATATAATATAGCCGTACGGCGCGATGATCAGTCAAAGGTGCAAACAAGTGCTATTGAGCGACCCTCCAGTGAAGGGGACCTGTTGGACTTTAAAAATAAATATCTATCAGGTGACAAGGGTGGTCCAAAACTCGATACTGCTCCCAGCGAGGGGATGGCAAGTTTAAACCGCACATTAAACCCGCAAGAGCTTTCCAAAGATCAGGAAAAGTTAATAAGGAACACGGCTTCATCATTGTTTGAAAGCATGAAGCTGGCTGGCAGTGTGCGTATCGATTTTTTATGTGACAGCAAAAGCGGTGAAATTTGGTTTAATGAGGTGAATACCATTCCAGGCAGTTTTGCGTATTTCCTCTGGGAAGATGCTGAGCCACCTGTCAGTTTCTTGGAGCTTACCAGCAATATGGTTGCTGAAGGATTTGCTTTGAGCTCAGACAGGCTTGGCAATACCAGCGCTGGGGCAGGTGGCTCCGTGATTTTTAAAGAATAGCTATGAACAATTCTCCTATGCATCATGAAACATTTGGATCGGATGAGAACAATATTTTTGTTTGGCTGCATGGCTGGGGACAGAGTCATGGATCACTAAGTCGTCTAGCGCAACTATTTAAAAGTCACGGCAAACACTATCTTTTTGATTTACCAGGATTTGGTAAAAGTCCAAAGCTTGCTGATGGTGCCGGCACGCTGGACTATGCTGATCAGTTAGCAGCAGAGCTGAAAGCTATCACTGACCGCCCTTGTATTTTAGTTGGCCACAGCTTTGGTGGACGGGTAGCCGTACAGATGGCGGCGCACCACTCTGATCATGTCAAAGCTATTATAATCATTGGGGGTGCGGGGCTTCAACGCAGACGCTCTATTGCCCATAAAATCAGAGCCTTTGCCCTGCGTGCACTGGGTAAGCTTGCCCGGCTTAACGACCATTTGTTTAAAAGCAATTTGAGACAAGCCTACTCTAATAGGTTTGGTAGTGCTGACTATAAAGCGGCGGGAGATTTGCGCCCCACCTTTGTGCGTGTGGTAAATGAAGACCTATCAAATGAGGCTAGCAGCGCCAAGTGTCCAGTTCTTTTAATATATGGCGCTGAAGATGGTGAGGCGCCGCCAGAGATTGGGCGTAAATTTGAATCACTGATGCAAAACTCGGTTTATCATGAAATAGAGGGTTTTGGTCATCTGGACATTCTTGACCGCGGCGCCTATCAATGTCAGGCACTGATAAACGATTTTCTTAAATCCTTAAAATAGGACTGATAGCGAAATGCCCTCTGCTTTTTTTACTATGCCAATAGTTATTGCCCTTGTGGCCCTCCTTGCGCTTTATTATCGTGGTAAGGTTTATCTAAAATATTTCCAACAGGAAGAATA
>CBFDBT010000271.1:0-1909 GCA_965603115.1 uncultured Alphaproteobacteria bacterium | reverse complement strand
CAGACATCCAATAAACCATTATTAGCCCACAATTGAATGGTACTAACTGCCACATTCAATATATCTGCCGCCTCTTTAGTGGTATAATATTTTTTTTGCTTTTCCGTCATTTTCACACCATGAACCCAACTATTAAATCTCAGTCCACCCTGTTGTAATGACTATATATTTACTATTAATCATCACTATAATCACTATCATCATAATCAACACTTTTGCAATATGATTTATAGTGACTTCCTTCGACACCATAGCCCTTTACATCTTTGATCACTGGGTAGAATCTTACCTAGTTCATAAATACCAGTAGACAAGGCAAATATGCCTTTAATATTGGATTGATAAAAAAAGAATAAGGCCCTGTAAAAACAGGGCCTTAAATTGGTCGGAGAGACAGGATTCGAACCTGCGACCCTTAAGCCCCCAGCTTAATGCGCTACCAGACTGCGCCACTCCCCGATAATCACTCAAAGAAATTACAAAAGCGGCGCGAATATAGCCGTGTCACCCAGCGCTGGCAACAGTGATTATGATAAATCTGAAAACTATTTATAAATTAGGAAAGTTGGGCCCGAAGGTCTTTAAGCTCAGCGATCAAAGCCTGCAAATCTGCTTTATCAACCATAACTTTATCGAGTTTTTCATTCTCTTGTAGGATTTTAGATTCACGCGCCAATAATGATGCTGGCATAGAGACCTCGGGCAAACTGGCCTTTGAACTACCCGTTTCTTGATCAGCAGGGCCCATAATAGAATCGATTGTCTGGCGAAGACCATTTTCCCTAAAGAGCTTTTGCACTCCCCGGATTGTAAAACCATCACTATGCAAAAGTTTTCTTATAACGCGCAGAATTTCAACATCATCAGGACGATAATATCGTCGATTACCTCCACGCTTCATTGGTTTTATCTGAGAAAATTTAGATTCCCAAAACCGCAGGACATGTTGAGGTAAATCAAGCTCGGTCGCAACTTCAGAGATGGTTCTGAAGGCTTCTTTGCCTTTTTCCCCTCGCTTCTCCATAGTCCCTACCTTTGCTACTATCGCGACGATCGTCTACGCCCTTGTTAATCATGCCCTAAACTGTGTTAGAGACATTTAGCCACCATTAATGCGATCACGCATTACTTGACTTGGCCTAAATACTAGAACCCGTCGCGGGGCAATAGGTACTTCTTGTCCAGTTTTAGGGTTACGCCCTATACGTCCACTTTTTTGACGAACCTGAAAACTTCCAAAAGATGAAATTTTAACCTGTTCACCACGAACTAAATTATCAGAAATTTCTTTTAAAACGGCTTCCACCAAATTTGAAGATTCATTACGGGACAGCCCGACCTCTTCATAAACAGACTCTGTAAGATCTGCTCTTGTTAATGTGTTGTTGCTCATATTCAGGCCCTCCATGTTGTAACGACACCCTAATGGATGTTTTTATTGAGAGTCAATATAATGCTGAAATTATAATGGCTTATAATACTGTTCTGAAGTGAGACTTTGAGCGAAAATATTGGTAGATTCACAAATTTGCATGCCTATATATTAATCAGAAACATCAGATATAGCGGATAAGTCATCCCCGATAAGCTGATTAAGTTTATTCTTTGACATGTCATAAGCAACACCAATAGCAGAGGTGAATCCATGTGCATTAGCACCACCGTGACTTTTAACCACAAGGCCATTTAACCCAATAAATACGCCACCATTGTGGTTGTTTGGGTCCATATGATTGCGCAATGAATTAAGCCCTCTTATGGAAAAAAGATAACCAAGTTTTGCAATTAAAGATGACCCAAAAGCCCGCCTGAGAAGCTCAGACATTAACTTGGCCGTTCCTTCAATAGATTTGAGGGCCATATTACCGGTAAAACCATCCGTAACATAAACATCAACATCCCCACGACC
>CBFDBT010000270.1:0-1923 GCA_965603115.1 uncultured Alphaproteobacteria bacterium | reverse complement strand
GCCAACAAATAATGCTCTCAGGCAAGATATGCGCTCTCTGGTCTATCAAGCACTTGAAGAGTAGAATAATATAGAGTACTCCAGCACTATGGCTTATAAATCACTCAGAGACTTCATCGCGTTGCTTGAAAAAGAAGGAAAATTGGTTCGCATTAGCGAGCCGGTATCCACACATCTTGAGATGACCGAAATCCAAACCCGTGTACTGCGCGACGGTGGCCCTGCACTCCTTTTTGAAAATGTGATCGATGAAACGGGTAAAAAATCAAACATGCCTGTGCTGGTTAATCTTTTTGGCACGGTGGAGCGCGTGGCCTGGGGCATGAACCGCGAACCGCACCAGCTACGCGAAGTGGGTGAAACCCTCGCCTTTTTGCGCCAGCCTGAGCCACCCCACAGCATGAAAGATGCGCTCTCAATGCTACCACTTGCCAAACAGGTTCTCTCAATGAAACCCAAGCAAGTGAAAAAAGCGGCCTGTCAGGAAATTGTGCTAACGGGTGATGATATTGATCTGGACGCGCTACCGATACAAACCTGCTGGCCGGGCGAGCCAGCCCCGCTGATCACATGGCCGCTGGTAGTGACCAAAGGACCGTCGGATAGCGCAGAAGACAGTTTTAATCTCGGCATTTACCGCATGCAGAAGGTGAGCAAAAACCAGACCCTCATGCGCTGGCTCAAGCACCGTGGTGGCGCGCAGCAATATCGTCGCTGGGCCAAAGAAAAACAAGAGCCTGTGCCCGCCGCTGTTGTCATTGGCGCTGACCCCGGCACGATCTTAGCGGCGGTTACCCCCGTGCCTGATACCTTGAGTGAATATCAGTTTGCAGGCCTGCTGCGCGGCAAAAAAGTTGAACTTGTCGATTGCAAGACCGTTCCGCTAAAAGTGCCAGCGACCGCAGAAATTATTTTGGAAGGCTTTGTCAGCCTTGATGATTACCGCGACGAAGGGCCATACGGCGACCATACAGGCTATTATAACAGCGTTGAAAAATTTCCAGTCTTCAACATTACCGCCATTACCATGCGTAAAGAGCCAATTTATTTGTCGACCTACACTGGCCGCCCCCCTGACGAGCCATCAGTGCTGGGTGAAGCGCTCAATGAGGTCTTCATTCCCCTATTGCAGCAACAATTCCCCGAAATTGTCGATTTTTGGTTGCCGCCTGAAGGCTGCAGCTACCGCATCGCGGTTGTCAGCATGAAAAAGGCTTATGCCGGCCACGCCAAGCGTGTGATGATGGGTGTTTGGTCCTTTTTGCGGCAGTTTATCTACACCAAATTTGTAATCGTCGTGGATGATGATATCAATTGCCGCGACTGGAAAGATGTGATGTGGGCCGTATCAACCCGCATGGACCCTGTGCGCGATATCACCACCGTCGAAAATACCCCGATCGACTATCTCGATTTTGCCAGCCCCGTATCGGGCCTAGGCGGTAAGCTCGGGCTTGATGCCACCAACAAGATAGCAGGCGAGAGCAACCGCGAATGGGGCCAAGAAATAAATATGGACGAAGATGTGGTCAAGCGCGTCTCGGACATGTGGGAAAAACTGGGCCTCAACCCTGACAGCAACAAACCAATTTGGAAATAATAGAGACACTCAATGACAAGCGATACTGAAACACTAAATATTTTGAACGACTTAGTTGCCAAAGCGAAAAAAATGGGCGCTGATGCTGTAGATAGCATTTCTGTCGACGCTACCTCCACCGGTGTATCATGGCGGGACGGCAAGCTTGAAGATGTTGAGGGCAACGAAGGTAGCGACATAGGACTGCGTGTCATGATTGGTAAGAACCAAGCGATAGTCTCCAGCAGTGACCGCCGCCCAGCCGCCTTGAACGATTTGGTTACCAGAGCGATGGAAATGGCGCGCGCGGTACCCGAAGATCCATACTGCGGCCTTGCGGACCC
>CBFDBT010000269.1:0-1930 GCA_965603115.1 uncultured Alphaproteobacteria bacterium | reverse complement strand
AAGCTGTGAGGCTTAGAATTAATGCTGTTGTTATTTTCATAGTGATCTACTTTTCTTTGTTATGTGTAAATAGGATCAGAGAGTAATGTTCTCTAAATATTATAATTGATTGCCTTTAACCTCGATTATTCCAATCTCCATATAAGAATGCTTCTCAAGTACCTCAGACCCCTTTAATCGCCTATCATTTTTTAATCCCTCCGTCCCCTTTAAGTCAGACCCCATTGGTTTTTATTTAAGTTCATTATTTATCTCTTGATATTTATCAATATGATCTTGCTGCCATTTAATATGGACTTCATGGTTTTCACCTTTACTGTTTTTCCATATACCATGTTTGTTGGCTGAACTATAGCTATATAAAACCCACTTGTTGGTTTTATCTAATTTGGATTTCAATGATGACAGTTTGATTTGTGAACTACTGATAGAGTTTTGGTTAGTTATTATCAAATCTTTATAATCAATAATTTTATCTGTAGCCTCTTTGTATATTCTTGCAGAGTTAATAAGGGTCTTGATTTCATTTGTTGATTTATTAAGAAGCTCCGTAACTTTCTTTACTTTATTAAGATCTAAATTTTTTAATCCAAGAATATCTTGATTTATAGCCTCCGTTTTCGCTTTCGCCTCACCAACTGACATTAATGCCTCGGCGAGACCGTTTGTAGTTAAGGCGGCTAATTGATTAAATTGTTCTGATAAACTAGCCAGCTTTTTCTCAGTAGATATAATTGCTTTGTCTGCTGCATTGCTAGCCGCAGATTCTGCCACCTTTGTATAAATACCATATAAGAGGCCAGCGTTGGCAACGAACAAGAATGCTGCAATAGCAAATAACCTGGAATACAGATACTTATCTATATGTTTTTTTGCTTCGATAGTGAGTTTGTCTTCTTTATTTTTATCCATATCATTACCCTACTTAATAAGAGATGTGTGCATTTTTCTGGTTAACGCTGAGTTAAACGGCAAGGGTAAAAGGGGACGGAGGGATTATTTTTTAACCATCCGTCCCCTTTAATTTAATATTAGTGAAATCTGTGTTCTGGCCCTGGTTTTTTCTGACCCCAATTATTGTAATCATTAACTGTCTTTAGTCGTCAAGCGACGGTACTTGCTTGCATGACATTTGGGGCATGGTGGAACGTGACCCGGTTTATGGAAGTGGATCACTTCCCCGCATTCCTTGCATTCAAAAGTGCCAAGACCAACCACCTCGCCTGTATGCCATTCACCGATGCGTGATGCCTCCTTTTCAAAACCATCGAGGGTTTCACGGGTCTGATCAACCATTTTAGAAAAAGTATCACCTAGCGTGCCTTCAATCATGTAAAGATCATATCTGAGCCAGTCTTTGAGTTCTTTGCCATTTATTTCCATGAAGTTGGCGGCATCGTCTACATCACGTTTCAGATAATCACCAATTTTACTGACTTCTTCACGACTGAGCTCTTCCCACTCCGAAAGGCGTTCCAGCGCGTGGTCAATTTGTGGCTTCTCGTGGAGGTATTCCAGCAGCTTATGATAACCAGATGCAAGACGGTTTCTGTTGTTTGATTCGGACATAATCTCTCCTCCTATTTATGTGATTTCTACAGCACAAGTGTGACCCAAATCGACGCATTTTCCAAGTGATTTTCCAGCTCGTAGCTGGTGCAATAAACGCAGTTCATTACACCATAAATATTTCAGAATACTGCATTTTTGTTTCATACGAAAATCTTAAACCGTAGGAACAAATGTCTTCCTTAATTACCAAGAATTGAGCAGGCGTTATAGTTTTATTCATTGGCGCAATGCCCTTCGGTTATTGACGCCCTACGCGGCAGTGTGTTTATTGCGCCTTACCGCGTTAGGTGGTGGGTGTGTTTGTGGTGGTGGGGTTGTGGGGAGTTTGGTTTGGGTTGTGCGCGGTGGAAGAGCTGAG
>CBFDBT010000268.1:0-1947 GCA_965603115.1 uncultured Alphaproteobacteria bacterium | reverse complement strand
TGTCTCGTTAATAAGCGGGGGCTGGACATATGTCCCGCTCCCGTTTTGTATTTTAAGCCTTATGTTTTAAGGCAGTTTTGTAGGTAGGATCAATGGTCAAGACATTATACGATAAAATTTGGAATAACCATCTTGTGGAAGACTGTGGTGACGGTATCGCTATTATCTATATAGACCGTCATCTCATACATGAGGTTACAACACCGCAAGCATTTGATGGCCTTAAACTGGCTGGACGAACTCTTCGTCGTCCTGATGCAACGCTTGCTGTGCCAGATCATAATGTGCCAACTAAAGATCGTGACCTACCAAATCCGGACCCTTTATCCGCTGCGCAACTGGATGCGCTTGAGAAAAATTGTGCTGAGTTTGGTATTGAATATATTCCTGTAGATGATATTCGCCAAGGCATTGTACATGTTATAGGCCCAGAGCAAGGCATTACCCAACCGGGCGTTACACTTGTATGTGGCGATAGCCATACAGCAACACATGGTGCTTTTGGTGCGCTTGCCTTTGGTATTGGTACATCAGAAATTGAACATGTATTTGCAACACAAACGCTGCCTTTAAAAAAATCAAAGTCGATGCACATCCGTGTTGAGGGTGCGTTAGCATCTGGCGTAACGGCTAAAGACATGGTGCTGCATATCATTGGTCAGATTGGTACAGCAGGTGGTACAGGCCATGTGATAGAGTTTGCTGGCAGTGCAGTTACCGACCTAACCATGGAAGGGCGTATGACGCTTTGTAATATGGCTATCGAAGGCGGCGCACGCGCAGGACTGGTTGCACCAGACGAGAAAACATTTGAATATTTAAAAGGGCGTCCACGCTCACCAAAAGCCGGGCAATGGGATTTAGCCGTATCAGCGTGGAAGACACTATATAGTGACACTGATGCTGTGTTTGACAAAGAACTCGTGATTAAAGCGTCTGATATTGTGCCCTGCGTTACATGGGGTACAAGCCCTGAAGATGTTATAGCTGTGTCTGGTGTTATCCCGGACCCAACAAGTTTTGCAGATGTCAATAAACAAGAAGCCGCGCAAAAATCTCTTGAGTATATGGGGTTAAAGTCTGGCGAAACCATGACAGATATTGCGGTGGACCGCGTGTTTATTGGCTCTTGTACAAACAGTCGTATTGAAGATATGCGCGCCGCAGCAGAGGTGATTAAGGGCCGTAAGGTTGCTGACCACATCATTGAAGCTTTGGTGGTCCCCGGCTCAGGACTTGTCAAGCATCAAGCAGAAGAAGAAGGGCTTGATAAAATATTCATTGAAGCCGGTTTTGATTGGCGTGAGCCAGGATGTTCTATGTGTCTCGCGATGAATCCAGATAGAGCAGGGCCAGGTGAGCGGGTGGCCAGTACCAGCAACCGTAATTTTGTTGGTCGCCAAGGACCAGGTGCGCGCACGCACCTTTTAAGCCCTGCTATGGCAGCAGCAGCTGCAATTGCGGGTCATTTTGTTGACGTGCGTAAAGTTTAGGAGTTGATGACATGAAAAAATTTACAGAAATTACCAGTGTTCCAACGCCATTTGTCCGCGCCAATGTAGATACGGATATTATCATTCCTGGAGAATATCTGAAAACTGTGACCCGTTTTGGTCTTGGCGTGCATGCCTTTAAAGATGTGCGCTATGATGAGGAGGGGAAATTAACAGGCGAGGCGGTTTTTGATCAAGCACGTTTTAAAAACAGTGAAATTTTAATCGCAGGCAAAAACTTTGGCTGTGGATCATCACGCGAACACGCGCCTTGGGCTATTGCTGATCTTGGGTATCGCTGTATTATAGCGCCTAGTTTTGCCGATATTTTTAATAGTAACTGCTTTAAAAACGGTATTCTCGCCATTCAGCTTCCGCAAGAGGCGATAGATGCGCTGGCCAGTGACGGCGAAGAGGGTGCAGAGATTAAAGTTGATCTTGATAAGCAGATCGT
>CBFDBT010000267.1:0-1953 GCA_965603115.1 uncultured Alphaproteobacteria bacterium | reverse complement strand
TGAATTTGACCATCAGAATTTTGTAATAGATATGTGCGATTGCCGTGCAGCACGCCAGGCGACCCACCAGCTATGGAAGCCGCGTGTTTATCTGTGTCGACACCCAATCCCGCTGCTTCAATAGCGTGGGCTTCTACGGACCTGTCGTCGAGAAAAGGATGAAAAAGGCCAATAGCGTTTGATCCGCCCCCCACACAGGCAACAAGAGTATCAGGCAAGCGCCCTTCGGCTTCCAGTATTTGCTCACGAGTTTCGCGGCCTATGATAGATTGGAAGTCTCTTACCATCATCGGGTATGGGTGCGGTCCTGCTACTGTGCCGATGATATAAAATGTATCATCTACATTCGTGACCCAGTCTCGCAGGGCATCATTCATGGCGTCTTTAAGCGTTGCTGAACCAGATGAAACGGGTCTAACCTCAGCGCCTAAAAGCTTCATGCGAAAAACATTTGGTTTTTGCCGCTCTATATCAACTTCACCCATAAAAACAGTGCATTTAAGCCCAAAGCGGGCGGCAACGGTTGCTGTTGCTACACCGTGTTGCCCCGCACCAGTTTCAGCGATAACCCGTGTTTTCCCCATGCGCTTGGCTAGCAGAACCTGACCAATGGCGTGATTTATTTTATGCGCGCCAGTGTGATTAAGGTCTTCTCGCTTGAGATAAATTTTAGCCCCGCCTAAATGCTTGGTAAGGCTTTCAGCGTAATAGAGTGGGCTGGGTCGGCCAATATAGGTTTTGTTGAGTTGATCAAATTCTTCGATATAGGCAGGGTCTTTTATTGCTTGTGTATAACATTTTTCAACGTCAAGCACGAGGGGCATCAATGTTTCGGCTACAAAGCGTCCACCGTAAGGGCCAAAGTGACCTTTGTCGTCGGGCATATTCATATAACTATTGGGGGGCTGTGAGTTGGCACTCATGACTAAGGCCTTTATAATTTTACGGGATACTGGTTTTTATTTCATTTATGGCTATTCAGGCTCTTCAGGGTATTCTGGAGGTGGACACTTAATTTCAGCGACTTGTTCTAGAAATGCTTTGATCTTATCTGGGTCTTTTACTCCGAAATATCTCTCAACACCAGATGAAATATCAACCGCGCGCGCATTACTATCTTGAATGGCGGTTTGCACGTTATTGATATTTATTCCGCCAGCGAGCAGCCATGGCTTTCTGATGTGGTGATTTTTGAGGATGTCCCACCTAAATTTTTGCCCCATACCCCCAGGTAGCTTAGCGCCTTCAACAGGCTTGGCATCGAAGAGAAACATATCACTAGACTTTGCATATAATGGTAGTTGAGAGAAATCACCATCACGAGAGACACCTATGGCCTTCATCACTTTGATGCCAAATTCAGTGCGTATGTGGTGCGCACGTGCAGATGTTTCATGGCCGTGAAGCTGAAGCCAGTCAAGCTTTAAGGCAGCTATCGCAGCGCCGATTAATTCGTCTGAAGCATCTACGAATACCCCAACCCGCTCTGGCCCTACAGGTAGATCAGGCTCTAGGGCAATAGCAGCCTCAAGGGTAAGGTTTCTCGGGCTTTCCTCAAAGAAAACAAACCCCAGATAAGCAGCGCCATAGTCAGCCGCAATTTGTGCGTCACTTGCTTTTGTAAGGCCGCATATTTTTACTTTTATTCCGCTCATGATATCTCTTGCCCCTTGAGGGCTTTGTTACGCTCGGCTTTGGTCCAATAGGCTAGCGGGCACCCTTTGCCGTCGCCAAAAGCGCCAGCGAGCAAGACAATGAGGTCCAGCAGCGTACCAATATAAAAAAGCCCCACGGTTAATAGATATAATAAACCTGTCCAGGGTCGCCCTACATAAAAACGGTGGAGTCCTCCGATACCGGGGATAAACCCTAAAAGGCATAAAGCTATAGAAATCGACCGCAATTTTTTAGAAGGTTCAGGATCACAAGAAGGTGTTAAGCCCACAGAGGTCG
>CBFDBT010000266.1:0-1969 GCA_965603115.1 uncultured Alphaproteobacteria bacterium | reverse complement strand
AATTACAAACCCCATGAAAAAAAAATATTTAAAGAATTTATCAACAATGTAATAAGCACTCCGTGTGTGGGCTATGTTGATAGATCTATCATTTTGGATGGTGATCAAGAATTTGCCTTCAAATCAATTTATTGCCCCTTTAATGATAATAATGGCGTTCCTCGCTATATTATTGGTGTATCGCACCTTAAAGGTGCCAAAACTTGGGAAATTGAAGATTTTGTCAAACTTCTAAAAAAATCGGTTTTCAATAGTTTTGAATATATTGATGTTGGCCACGGCACACCAAAAGATACTTAATACTGCTCACTCAGCTTGACAAAATCTCATTATTCATAATAAATAGACAGATCAGTCTTATTTTATGGATATAGCATGGCGTCCAAGAAAAAAATTCACCTAATTCAAACAGCAAATCGTCTTTTTTATAGGCACGGCTTTCACGCGACCGGCATAGACACGCTGCTGATGGAAGCGGGAATTGCCAAAATGACCCTATACAATCATTTTACATCAAAAGAAGACCTCATTGTTCAAGGCCTAGAGGTTAAAAGCAAAAATGTCCTGAGGTGGCTTGGGCAAGGGTTGGAAGCCCATGCTGTGAGTGAAAGGGATAAACTTTTCACAATTTTCGACCTATATGAGCAGTGGTTTAAGTCTGAAGATTTTTTTGGCTGTATGTTTGCAAAAGCCGCTGGTGAATTTCCAAACCCAGATCACCCTGTTCATAAGGTCACCTCGAACCACTTGGCAAAATTGTTTGATGGTCTATCTAGCATTGCTACAAAAGCCCAGATCAGCAATCCGAGCGCCATAGCTGAGCAAATAGTTCTTCTGCTTGAGGGTTCAACAAGCGTGGCCTTCACCACTGGCGCAACCATATCGGCACGGCGCGCAAAGCGCACCGTCATCCAACTATTAAGATAATATATTAGGTGTCGAGAAAACTACGTAATTTGCGTGAGCGTGATGGGTGTTTCAGCTTTCTCAAAGCTTTTGCTTCAATTTGCCTAATCCTCTCACGGGTAACAGAAAATTGTTGCCCAACCTCTTCCAAGGTATGATCTGTGTTCATGCCAATGCCAAAGCGCATGCGTAAAACCCGCTCTTCCCTTGGTGTTAGTGAAGCTAAAACTCGCGTAGTAGTGGCGCGTAAATTTGCATGAATGGCGCTATCTAATGGTAAAATTGCATTTTTATCTTCAATGAAATCGCCCAAGTGACTGTCTTCTTCATCGCCTATTGGGGTTTCCAAGGAAATAGGCTCTTTGGCAATTTTCATTACCTTGCGAACTTTTTCCAAAGGCATGGAAAGCCTTGCCGCCAACTCCTCAGGAGTTGCTTCACGACCTATTTCATGCAGCATTTGCCGCGAGGTGCGCACCAGCTTATTAATAGTTTCGATCATATGCACAGGAATGCGAATAGTACGCGCTTGGTCAGCAATTGAGCGAGTTATAGCTTGTCTTATCCACCATGTAGCATAGGTAGAGAATTTATAACCACGGCGATATTCAAACTTATCCACGGCTTTCATTAAGCCGATATTTCCTTCTTGAATAAGGTCGAGGAACTGCAGACCACGGTTGGTATATTTTTTAGCAATAGAAATTACCAGACGTAGGTTGGCTTCAACCATTTCTTTTTTAGCTATGCGGGCTTCTTTCTCACCCTTTTGCACCTTTGAGACAATGCGTCTAAATTCAGCTACATTCAGACCTGTCTCGTGTGCAACGTCGGCAACCTGTTCGCTAAGGTTAGCAACAGCATCGCTTTCAGCATTTATGAAATTAGTCCAACTTTTGCCTATGAGTGCAACCCTTGCAGACCAACCCTGCTCCAGCTCGTTGCCCATATATTCTTCAAGAAATGACTTGCGAGAAACTTTGTGACCTTCAGCCAGACGCAACATGTTACCGCCCAGCGCTTGCAGGCGTTTATTTAGGCCATACAGTTGATCAACAAGCTC
>CBFDBT010000265.1:0-2071 GCA_965603115.1 uncultured Alphaproteobacteria bacterium | reverse complement strand
CGGTAGATGTTATGGTCTGTGTTCTCGACCGTCCACGTCACGCAAAAATTATTGAAGAACTTCGCGAGCTTGGTTGCGGTGTAATGCTCATCGGTGACGGTGATGTGGCTGGTATCATTGCAACAACTGATCCTTTGACTGGTGTTGATCTTTATATTGGCTCTGGCGGCGCGCCTGAGGGCGTTTTGGCAGCGGCTGCGCTGCGCTGTATTGGTGGACAGCTTCAAACGCGCCTTTTGTTCCGCAACGATGACGAGCGTGCACGCGCTGCTAAGTGGGGCGTGAAAGACCTTAACCGTAAATATTATCTAGAAGACCTTGCGCAAGGTGATGTTATCTTTGCCGCAACAGGTGTTACAGATGGCAATCTGCTTAAAGGTGTGCACCGCGTGGGTAATGTAGTTACTACTGAATCGATTGTTATGCGTGCATCAACCCGCACTGTTCGTCGTATTTCAACAGAATATTACGTAGATTGATTTGACTGACAATCATACCCATACCGATAATGCAGCGGATCCCTTGCTTGGGGTCCGCTCTTCTGTTTTAGAGCAGATTTGGATCGAGCGACCTGTAGTATCTCGAATAGCAGAGGCCATTTCTGAGCAAAATGAAATTCCCCTTGTGGCAGCACGAGTGATGGCGGGCAGGGGTGTAGCTATTGATCAAGCCTCTGAGTATTTATCGCCTTCTATAAAGCACCTAATGCCTGATCCGAATGTTTTAATGGACATGGATAAGGCTGTAGAACGCATTGTTAAGGCTGCACACGCAGGCGAGAAAATTGCTATTTTTGGTGATTATGACGTCGATGGGGCTACCTCTACATCTCTTTTAGTTAATTACTTAAAATCTATTAATATCAAGGTTATATACTATATTCCTGATAGGTTAAGTGAAGGATACGGGCCCAATAGTGAAGCATTGCTTCAGCTTAAAAATCGTGATGTATCGCTCGTGATAACTGTTGACTGCGGTACGCTTTCCTATGAGCCCCTTGAGACCGCTTTTAATGCCGGTCTTGATGTTATTGTTATTGATCATCACAAGGCAGAAACCCAATTGCCCAAGGCTGTGGCGGTGGTTAATCCGAACCGTCTTGATGACGAGAGCAAAGGGCTAGAGCAACTCGCGGCTGTGGGTGTAAGTTTTTTGCTGGCTGTAGGCATCAACAGGGCCCTGAGAGAGACTGGCTGGTATGATAGGGGCATAAAAGAACCTGACCTACGTGCAGCGCTTGATCTTGTGGCTCTAGGCACTATTTGTGATGTTGTTCCTTTGACAGGTCTCAACAGAGCTTTTGTCAGAAGTGGCCTGCAAGTAATGGCAAGACGCAATAATGTCGGGCTATCAGCTTTGAGTGATATTGGGCGTCTAACCAAGGCGCCAGACGTATATGCACTTGGTTTTGTGCTGGGCCCACGCGTGAATGCGGGCGGCAGGGTTGGAGAATCTAATTTAGGCACGGAGCTTTTAACCACAGATGATCCAGCAAAAGCGGGGATGATCGCTGAGGCGCTTGATCAATATAATATGGACAGAAAAGATATAGAAAGCCTGGTGCAGGCTGAAGCCACTGCTATTCTCGAAAAGCGATATGGGACAAAGGGTGACCCGCAAACGCTTGTTTTTGTAGCAGGGGAAGGCTGGCACCCGGGTGTTATTGGCATTGTCGCCAGTCGCCTTAAGGAAAAATATAATCTGCCCACTATCGTTATCGGCATTAATGAGGGGGAGGCCAAAGGCTCTGGGCGCTCTATTTCAGGCGTAGACCTAGGTGCAGCCATCATTGAAGCTAAACATAATCAATTGCTCGTCAGCGGTGGCGGACACGCTATGGCGGCGGGTTTGACAGCCACAGCCGATAATTTAGAGGCTCTCGAAGCCTTTTTAACCGACCATATGGCTAAAGCAGTAGTTGAGGCCCAAAAAAGCAGGCAGTTTATGCTCGATGGTGTGGTCTCGATTGGCGGCGCAAATGTAGCCCTTTTACAAGCGCTAGAGGCTATTGGCCCTTTTGGGGCAGGCAACGCAAATCCTAGATTCGCGGTAGCCGATGTCACGGTGGTTA
>CBFDBT010000264.1:0-2072 GCA_965603115.1 uncultured Alphaproteobacteria bacterium | reverse complement strand
TAAATCAAGGTTCGGAATATTTTTTTTTTCATTTTTCGAATTTTTGTTTTTTCAATTAAAAATCAATAATTGGACTATAGAAGATTTATTAAGGCCTTTATTGTTATTTCTATATAGAACTTGTTGTTTCTACATGAGACTTCAATAAAGTATCAGCAGTAACAACCAAAATTATACTGGCTATTGTTCCAATAATATAAACTCTATATTTACGCCACGCTTCATCATATTTATCGCGCCTGATGTCATCATCAACTTCGCGCATTAATAGTTCTTCTTGGTCAACCAATCTCATCACTCCCACACAGCTTAAACCTTAAAGCGTCGGTTATTGCTCAGCTTATTTATCTTTGCATTTGTAACTAATGCTTCATTCGTGGTTAGCATAATCAAAGCTAACTGCACATGCAATCAGAGTGTTTGAGGTATAATCATGGCAAAGTAAAGACTATTAACTCTTCTGGCCTCGCATTTTATAAGTTTGGGCCTCTGACGGGAAAGAACGAGAGCGAACTTCTTGAGAATAATCGGCAATTGCCCCCTCAATACTTTCGCCAAGCTCGGCAAAACGTTTTACAAATTTTGGATTAATAGCAAAAAGTCCAAGCATATCTTCGGTTACCAGTATTTGACCATCACAGGCTGCCGATGCGCCAATACCAATGATTGGAACGCTAGTGTCTTCCGTTACTTTTTTGGCTAGCGGCTCAGCAACACCTTCTAGCACGATAGCAAAGGCACCCGCCTTTTCAATGGCTTGCGCATCTTTAATGATAGGATCCCATTCATCAAGTGTTCGACCTTGAGCAGCGTAGCCACCGGACGTATTGACTGATTGAGGCATTAATCCCACATGACCCATGACGGGTACCCCACGCTTAACTAAAAATTCAACAGTCTCTGCCATTTCAATACCGCCCTCAACCTTAACGGCCCCTGCCCCGGTTTCAGAGATAACCCGAGCGGCATTTCTAAAAGCTTGTTCCTTTGATTCTTCATAGGTTCCAAAGGGCATATCGACAACAACGAGCGCTTCTTTTGCCCCGCGTGTTACTGCACGACCATGGCGAATCATTGTCTCTAAATCCACACCAAGCGTAGAATCTAAACCATAGAGAACCATGCCAACGGAATCACCCACCAGAATAAGGTCGCAGTGTTTGTCCATGCGGGCAGCCATAGGGGTTATATAAGCCGTCAGGCACACAATAGGCTCTTCGCCCTTTCTAGAAGCGATTTGCTTAGCAGTATTTTGACGCTTAGGGCGCTTGTCTACTGATATGTTTTTGTCTGTTGTTGACATTATAAATCCTCCCTGAGGTTCCTATTCCCACTCAATGGTTCCAGGTGGTTTACTGGTTATATCATAAACTACACGGTTAATGCCACGAACTTCGTTAATGATGCGTGTTGCAACGCGTCCCAAGAAGTCATGAGGGAAAGGATAATAGTCTGCCGTCATACCGTCTGTGGAGTTTACCGCGCGAATGGCACATACATGATCATACGTGCGTTGATCACCCATTACACCGACAGTTTTCACTGGAAGCAACACGGCAAAGGCCTGCCAAATACTGTCATAAAGTCCAACATTTCTAATCTCGTCGAGATAGATAGCATCTGCTTTACGAAGAATTTCGGCTTTTTCGCGGGTAATTTCACCTGGAATGCGAATAGCAAGACCGGGTCCTGGAAATGGGTGACGGCTAACAAAATCGTCATGCAGCCCTAGTTCACGGCCTAGATCCCGTACTTCGTCCTTAAATAACTCACGAAGAGGTTCGACAAGCCCCATATTCATGCGCTCAGGCAGTCCGCCAACATTATGGTGGGATTTAATGGTTACAGAAGGTCCACCGATGAAACTCACGCTTTCAATCACGTCAGGATAAAGCGTGCCTTGTGCTAGGAAATCAGCACCCCCTACGTTTTTGGCTTCTTCTTCAAAAACATCAATGAAAAGCTTGCCAATGATTTTACGTTTCTTTTCAGGATCTGTTACACCTGCCAGTTCACCAAGGAACAACTCAGATGCATCACGGTGTACCAGATTAATATTATAATGCTCGCGG
>CBFDBT010000263.1:0-2104 GCA_965603115.1 uncultured Alphaproteobacteria bacterium | reverse complement strand
CAAACGCTGTTCGCAACGAAGGTATTTTCGTTAGTGGAAATGAGCGCGGTGTTGATATGAATTGGCAGGGGATTTGGAATGCCAAAACAAGTCGAAATGCAAGCGGCTGGGTAGCCGAAGTTGCTATCCCTTTTAAGTCCCTGAGCTTTAATCCAAATAATGATTCATGGGGTATTTCTTTTGGTCGTGATGTCGGCCTGACCAATGAGCGCATTGCGTGGACATCATATAATCGTAGAACCAAGCCTGATAGTTTTGGCGAACTGGTTGGTATCGAAGGTATCAAGCAGGGACTTGGACTTGATATTAATGCAGAGATGTCGATAGGTCATACCAAAGACTATGAAGCCGGCACAAACAGCATGGAGCTACGCCCTGCTATTGATATTTTTTATAAAATCACACCGTCTTTAACCGCTGTTTTGACGGCCAATACCGACTTTTCAGCTACTGATGTCGATGATCAAGTGGTAAATCTTTCACGCTTTTCAGTGCTTCTTCCAGAGAAAAGAGATTTCTTCCTGCAGGATTCTGACATGTTCCGCTTCGGCAATATCTTCCGAAATGGTAAACCTTTTTTCTCGCGCCGCATTGGACTTGATGAAGATAATCAGCCCGTTGACCTTAAAGTTGGAATTAAGCTGGCTGGGCGCATAGGCAATTGGAATGTTGGTGTTCTCGATGTTATGCAAGAAAGAGGAGATCACGAGGGTGATGCAAATCTATTTGTTGGCCGCGTCAGCTACAACTTATTTGAAGATTCGAGTGTTGGTGCCTTGATGACATACGGCGACCCCATAACGGGAGAAGGCTCTTACACAGTAGGAACGGATATCAGCCTCAAGAGTAAAACCCTCGTGGAAGGCAAGCAAGTAATATTGGATGCATGGGTACAAAAAACCAATACAGAGGGTCTGATAGGCAAGGATATGGCCTATGGTGGCAGGCTATCGCTCAAGGCAAGTGATGGTTTTGATGCCATGTTTAATTTCTTGCACATTGAAGACAATTTTGCACCGGCTCTTGGCTTTACTAATATTGAAAATGTGAATGATTATTATGTGAATGCGAAATATGTCTACAGGCCTTTGGATAGCTGGTTTTATCAGGCGAGTACTGCGTTTAAATCAGGAAATATATATGAAATTGGCGGAGGGCTTATAAGCCGGAACGCTGAATGGGATATTTTGAAGCTTGCCAATGAGGTTGGTGACGAAATTTCAACAGGTTACAAATATGTTCGTGAAGTGCTCTCCGAGCCTTATGAGATAGTAGAGGGTGTTATTATACCTGTAGCTGATTATGATTTTTCTAGCGGATATTTAAAATTCAGGACAGCGAACCAGCGTAAGTTTTCATTAGAGGCTGAAATTGAAAGAGGTCAGTTTTATGAGGGTACCCGCACCAGAATTAAGGGGCGTGTTCTAATAAGGCCGACAAATAAGCTTAAATTCAGTGTTTCTGCTACGCATAATAATGCGCACACGCCTTTTGGCGACTTTAAATCTTTGTTATATAGTGTTGGCAGTGACGTAGCTTTTACGACTAACTGGTCATGGATTACCCGTCTTCAATATGACAATATATCTCAAAAAGGCGGCATAAACAGCAGATTGCGTTATAACCCTGAACCCGGTCAGAACTTCTATATTGTCATCAATCATGGCTTTTTTGTCGACGAGGATGGCCGCAGACGCTCATCGATCAATAAGATGATCGCCAAGCTAGGTTATACATTTAGATTTTAGGGCAACCTTCTCACAAATAAATGACCGTCTGGAAGGGCGGTCAAGGTTGGGTAGAGGGTAGTTCGTCTTTAAATATCTGTTTTTGCCAGGTTGGCCTCAGCGTAGTGATGGGCATAAAGCTTGCGCTTGTTGCGTATGGCAAACCACATATAGGCAGCAGGGGCGAAATAAAAACTGACAATCATCGACAGAAAGGCACCGCCCGCGATGGAGATAGCAAAGGGCGGCCAGAAAACACCACCCGCGATGATGAGCGGCAGGAAGCCGCCAACGGTGGTAAGCGTGGTCGAGGCAATATGACGGCCCGTATTCATTACGCCTTGCACAACAGCTTCAGGGTCACCTTCCATATTGGT
>CBFDBT010000262.1:0-2175 GCA_965603115.1 uncultured Alphaproteobacteria bacterium | reverse complement strand
TGCATCGCCATCAATCGCCGTGAAAACAGCATGATATTGTGATGGGTCATCCAGAACAGAACCGTCGTTCGGAATCGGCACGCGGTGTTCACCGTTTGCAAAAACATAACCCGTACGCGGATATTTTTGCGGACGAAGGCCATGAATATCAGCTGCGTTTGGAATTTCGATCATTTTATCGACCTTCATCACATCACAGCGAATACGGGCCACACGAGTATTGGCCTTGTCATTTATCCAAAGATAGCGACCATCATATTTACCATCCGTAAAGGACATATGAGGGTGGTGTGCGTCACCGTTTAGCCAGACACCGCCCTTGTCATCAAGATACTTTTTCGTCTCGGGCAGCATGCCATCACGCATTATTTTTTGGGATTCATTTGTCTGACCCCAGCCAGTAGCCGAACAACGATTAAAGACAGGAATGCGCATCAGCTCACGCATGGACGGTACACCAATAATGCGCACCTCACCCGCTTGTCCTGAACTCCAAAAGCCATAATAATCGTCAAGCTGACCTGGCTCAACGGTTGCATCTCCGCTAGCAGGGCTAGCACTCGCCGTTGTACTCATCACACCTGCGGCACCAAGACCTGCAAGAGCTGTTGCTCCGGCAGCGCCGCCTAATATACCGCGTCTTGAGACCACTAGTCCCTTATCATCTTCTTTATCAGTCATAAGAACCTCCTTGTTGTAAATTGTAATTTCCACCATACTTTTAGCGTAGTTCCGGGAGTTTTCTCCCATGTTTTATTTTATCGGCTTTGTGATACGGCGCATTTGCCGCTCACGTTTAATTCTTGTCTTCACCACCACTGGGCAGCGCTGGTCACAAGTGTAAAGCTCCTGACAATGCATACAGCTAAGACACTCGTTCGGGTGAATGCGTCCATCCGGCATAATCGCCTGAACCATACATTCGTTAGCACAGCGCTGGCAGGGGTTACCACATTCCTTGTATCGCTTTAGCCAATCGTTTGTCCTGAGCCGTGCAGGGATCGCCAGTGCCGCTCCAAGCGGACAAAGATAGCGACAATAAAAACGCTCGATGAACAATCCCAGAGACAAAAGAGTGACTGCATAAATGACAAAGGGCCACTCTCTAGCAAATTTTAGAATTATCACTGTTTTAAAAGGCTCAATCTCCGCGATATGCTCAGCAAAGGACATAGAATAAAGCGACAGGCCAAATAGCGCTAAAAAGATGAGGTATTTCAAGGACAATAACAGTTCATGCAAGGCCCAAGGGACCTTTACTTGTGGCACTTTAAACAGTTTTGCAACTTTGCTCAAAAGCTCCTGTAGTGCGCCAAAGGGACAAAGCCAACCACAGAAAGCCCCACGCCCCCACAAAATAAGTGTAGCAGCAACACCAAGCCATAACACAAAGAGAAGCGGGTCTTTGAGAAAATAATCCCAATTAAAGTCGCTCAATATTGAGCCAGCAAAAGTGAGTACATTAACGACGGACAATTGTGCATTATTGTAAAGACCAAGCCACAAAAGGGTGAATAGTAAAAACCCTATACGCACCCTAGAAAGCAAAATCGGCCTTTTAGCGATCCAGTCTTGAGCGTAAAAAACAATAGTGAGAAATACCAATGCAATGATTAATATAGTAACATCAACAGACTTACTTGACCAAATCAGTTTTGTTATCGCACTTAACTGAGAAAGATCAGACGCCATTTCTTCAATAGTGCCCGCAGCCGGCACAGGAACTTCTTTTTTCTTTAGATATTTCGGCGCTATAACATAGTTAAGCGATTTGGTGATGAAAGCCTTCTCCAGCGGACCAACAGCCCTTTGGATAAGGAGCTGGATACGCCAAGGTAAAGCGGGGTCAAACTTTCCATCATCTGGTAAAACGAAAAGACCCACCTCATCAAACTTTGGCCCGCCTCCAGGAATGGCTGCTAAATTTTTATAGGCTTTATCGTGGAGTAACCAGCTATGCGTTCCTTGGATGATTTGAAAGCGATCAAATATTCCTCCGCGGACAAAGCCTGACCCTCGGTAAGAATAGCGTCCATTCGCCATAATCATAAAAGCGTGCTGATCCGCCACTATCCTATCTGTCAAATTTTTATATTCTCGCTCTCCAAGCAGGGAACGGCCAATGGAAGGCTGGGAGACAAGGGCTGTATGCATATCAATAAACAAGTCTGTATC
>CBFDBT010000261.1:0-2218 GCA_965603115.1 uncultured Alphaproteobacteria bacterium | reverse complement strand
GCCAAGCTCAGTAAAAGCACCTCAGCACTATGTACCCACACAAGCCCTGCCGCTTTGGGGCGAGGTTAGCTCTGGCAAGACTGATATCTATTTAGAAAACAAACAAACCCACATAAGAAATCAACACACTTGCATTAGCGACTAAAATCCAGTATTCCCTGCCGCAGAAATCAGTCACTTATGGCTGAAACAAAGATGGTATACGAGACATGGTAAAAGACGCAGCATTTCAAACACCAGCAAAAGACTATTCTCTCATTAGAGATGGCAAGAGTTATGCGGGTATTCATCTGCTCATTGATCTTTATGGTGCATCGCATTTAAATGACATGGAGCTTATTGAAAAAACCATGCTGCGTTGCGTTGAAGCCGCGGGAGCAACACTTCTGCATATTCATCTTCACCCTTTCGAGCCTGACGGGGTTAGCGGCGTAGCCGTGCTCGCTGAAAGTCATATCTCAGTGCATACCTGGCCAGAAAATCGCTTTGCAGCCTTTGATGTTTTCATGTGCGGCAATACCAAACCAGAGCTCTGCATCGAAATTATGCGTGAGGCTTTTGAGGCGGAACGTGTAGAAGTGCAAGAGTTGCTTAGAGGCAAAGCTTAATGGCTGAATTTAAATGGTGGCATGAACGCTCAGATGGACTAGGTGTTGCCACATCGCTTGAAGTCAAACTTTTGCACTCTGAGCAAAGCCCATATCAACTTATAGAAATATATGATCACAAAGCCTTTGGACGTTTGCTAGTGCTAGATGGATATATTCAAGCGAGCCAAGCCGAAGAGTTTATCTACCATGAAATGGCAGTTCACGTACCTCTGTTGGGCCGCGAGCGCAAAGATGCATCAGTATTAATTATCGGCGGCGGTGAAGGCGGTATCCTGCGCGAAACTCTCAAACATGATTTTGTAACTGACGTAACCATGGTAGAGATTGACCAACGGGTTATCGACTTGTCCAATGAGTATTTAGGCGTTAACGGTGACTATAGTGACCCACGCGTCAATCTAGTTGTCGATAATGCAGCGACTGTGATAGAGCAAGCGCGTAAAGACGGTAAAAAGTATGATCTTATAGTCCTCGACCTCACCGACCCTGTGGGGCCTTCTTCCTGCCTGTTCACTGAAGATTTTTTAAACGATCTGGTCACACTGGTCTCAGATACTGGCGTTATAATTGACTCTGACAGTATTTACCTTTCAAAAAGCGGCGGCGATTTTCTACAAGAGGTCAGCGGAGATGGTGACAATCTGGTCACGGTGATGCAGCAAACCAAGCTCCTGCCCCATATCGAAATTTATCACACCAAAATACCACTTTACCCTGGTGCTGATTTTGGCTTCTTCATCTATAGCCGAGACGGAGTATCCATGCGACATCCAGTCAAAGACTTTGAAGGCAAACATTATAATGCCGACATTCATCAGGCCGCCTTTGCCCTGCCGAGTTGGATGAAAAAATGGTTGAAGCTTACTCCAAGTCGCAATGAGTGAACTCATAAGGACTTGGCAAGGGCAAGGCCCGCCCGTAGGCGAAAGCCGAGGAATTAATAAAGCAACTAGTCGCTACCGACATCATGTAATTCACGGGTCGTCAAAATAGCTGAAAGCTCGCTTGGCGGGTCAATGTGAATAAGAATATCCGCTTCAGGAAATTCTTCCCCGATGATAGCTTCCACTTCGTCGCCAATGAAATGCGCCTTATGCACCGTTAAATCACCATCCACCTCAATATGCATTTGAATAAAACAATCTCGACCAGAGGTTCTTGTTCGCATATCATGCAACCCCCTCACGCCCGGGCTTTCCATAACAAGGTTAAAGATTTTTTCCCTGTCCTCTGGTGATAGTTCTTTGTCCATCAGCATATCGATTGATGGGCGTGCAACACTGTATGCACCGTGCAAGATATAAGCACCAATCATCAGGCCAAATGTTCCATCGGCCCAACCGATATTCTGTGTCGCAAGCACGGCTGCTAAAATAACACCAACATTAAGTAACAAGTCACCCTTATAGTGCAAATGGTCTCCTGCAATGGCGAGGGACTTGGTGTGGCGCACGACATAGGATTGAAAGAGTACGAGCGCAAAGGTGAGCACAATAGCAACCAGCGAGGAACCAATAACCCAGTCACTGGCTTGCGGCACATCGTCGTGATAGAGACTTTGAATAGATTCGAGGACCAAAAAGATCGAAAATCCGATCATAATGGAT
>CBFDBT010000260.1:0-2315 GCA_965603115.1 uncultured Alphaproteobacteria bacterium | reverse complement strand
GCTCTACGCTTTATGATTGTTAGTTTCGCTCTATTGCCATTTTTAAAGATTATTAAAGGTCACATGAAGCAAATGCTGTGGGTAGCTGCTATTCTTGGCATCTTTCATTTTGGTATTATGATTACAGCAGTATCGCTAGCAGGGGGCGTTAGCGAGATGGCTATTGTCGCACAACTGGGTGTGCCTTTTTCTACATTACTTGCGATATTAATGTTAGGGGAAGTTGTTCACGCACTGCGCATAATTGGCATCGCTATCAGCTTTGTTGGTGTTATGATCATGGGCTTAGACCCTAGTATCTTTGGGCATATTGAGGCTTTGCTATTAATGGCTTTGAGTGCGCTGATTTATGCCTACGCTAATGTATTAATGCGAAAGTTGAAAAATGTTCCAGCTATGAGCCTGCAAGCTTGGGTCGCTGTAGCAGGGTTTGGTGGGTCTATAGTCTTATCTTCTATGATGGAAACAGGCCAAATAGAAACGATAAGTACTTTAAGTTCAAAAGCAATTTTGGCTCTGCTCTATAGCGCCATAGGGTCTTCTATAATCGGACACGCGGGTATGAATTACTTACTTCGTCACTATGAAGTATCCGTTGTTAGTCCTTATATGCTATTGATGCCTGTGTTTGGTGTTATGGGCGGGGTGTTTATTCTTGATGAAACATTGACCGTGCGTATGATAATAGGTGGTCTGCTTACGCTGGGTGGTGTGGGTATTATTACTCTGAGAAACCAGATGCGCAGAGTTAAGGTTCAAGTCAATACCGAGATAGTTTAATTATTAGATGAAAGAAAGAGACTGCAATGCATAAAGTATTTCTAGTCGCGGCTGCTGTATTAACGACTTCTATGTCAGCTTCAAGTGAAGACTTTAGCGACGGCTACCATAATGTGCCTGATCCTATTATTGCATGCTTGAATGCACCAACAAAGGCCTGCGCCTTTGAGCTATCAATGGCGACAGCTATATCTGAAATATTGAATATTGAGCGCGCTAAGGTCTTGATAGCGGTTAGCAGGGCGATGGCAGAAACTGGTAAAATAGCGGATGCCCGCATGACTTTGGACATGGCGCTTGAAGAAACACGGCAAAGTAAAATGTCATTTGCAGTGGACGCTAAAATGTTAGATATAGCCCCTGTATATGCCATGATAGGTGATACGGATCGCGCCATTGCGTTAGCGGCGACTGTGCCAACGCCTAATGGTCGCGACAGAATTTTATCTCGATCTGCCGAAAGGGCAGCAATTCATGGTGATGTAGCAGGGGCTAGGAAAATTTCACAAGCCGTTGAAAACCGCCATCGCGCGATTTGGGTATCTCTTAAAGCTATGCAATATTTAGTGTATAAGGGTAACAAGCAAGATATCGTAGACTTTGCAGATAGTATTTACCCTGCGATTATCGCGCTGAAGCGCCCGGCTGATAAGGTGCTGGCCATGGTACGACTTTCGATGATTTATAAAGCTGGTGGGAACAATGAAAAGGCGAGCATGTTACAGGAGCAAACCTCTGATATTAGTGAGAGCTTTACCTCCTATTTTATGCAGGCGCGCATTGCTGCGGCACAGTTAGAATTTACTGTGGTCAATGGAAATAAAGATATTAAAAACAGCGCATTAGAAAAATTATTAGCATCAGAAAAGCGAATGAATAGCCTTATGGATAAAAGTTCGATTGCCAACGAAATGGGATCAGCTCTTGCTTTTGCAGGCCATACTGACATTGCTGCAGGATATGCTAAGTTTTATAAGGAAATTCGCGAGAAAAGTAATTACCTAAAGACTATAGCCCAAGTTTCGGACAAAGGTGTAAACGGGACTTTTAGCGCTGTTATAGATGAGACCCTAAAGGAAAGCGAGGCGATGGAAAATGGTTACGAAGCCGATGAGGTTCGTATGAATTTACTACATGCTGCTCGCTTAGTTGGTGACCTTGCCCTTTCAAGAAAAATAGCCCTGACAATGCAGGATGATGATAATGCTGCCAAAGCGCTTGCTCTCATCATTCCTCTCTTATGAGTGATATGACTTTTAAGTGATCTGATTTGTCTTGATTTTTGTGGTTTATCTATATAGCTAGTGTCGCCATGAGGACGCTATAGCCTTATTTAAAGGTTAAACTTTTTTAGTATGGGGAATCCCTGTTTTGTTTAAGAAGCTATTATATATTTTGTGTGGGTTAATTTTGCTTACACCGGCTGGTTTTGCCCAAGACCCTTGCCATGGGGATTTTGAGAAAGAGGTAGCAGCCGTACGCCTTAAAACAACCCCAGTTGTAGACGGTCACCTCTCACCAGGCGAATGGAATGG
>CBFDBT010000259.1:0-2410 GCA_965603115.1 uncultured Alphaproteobacteria bacterium | reverse complement strand
AGCGCAATCTGCGTCTCCGATATTTGCATGGGTTAGATGACCTTTGGCGCGCAAGCTGACGAGAAAATGTCTCACCGCATTCTTGATAGATCTTTTGAAGCTGGCATCAATTTCTTTGACACTGCCGAAAATTATCCCGTACCGCCAAAGACGGAATGGGCCGGGAAAACCGAGGAAATTTTTGGCCGCTGGATGAGAACCAAAGACCGCGACGCAATCATTGTGGCTACAAAAGTTTCGGGGCCGAGCCATGGCTGGATTAAAAGCGCACAGCGCGCAGGCATGACAGCGCTCGATCGCCACAATATTACACGCGCGCTAGACGCCAGCCTAAAGCGCCTCGGCACAGATTATATCGACCTTTATCAAACCCATTGGCCTGATGATGGCACGGGCTATGAAGAGACGATGAGCACGCTGGATGACCTGATTAAGGCTGGCAAAATTCGTGTGATCGGCTGCAGCAATGAAACTAGCTGGGGCCTGACAAAAAGCATCGCCGTGTCTGAGAAATTGGGCGTTGCGCGTTACCACACAATTCAGAATAACTTTAGCCTTATCAATCGCCGTTTTGAAGCCGAGCTTAAGCAAGCTTGCCGTCAAGAAGGTGTCAGCCTGCTGCCCTATTCACCCCTCGGCGGCGGTGTCTTGTCTGGTAAATATAATGGCGGTGCCACGCCTGATGGTGCGCGTTTTTCTAATTATTTAAAAATTGGTGGAAGACAGGCACAAATGGCACTGCGCTACGTCAACGAAAAGAGCATGGCTACGACTGAACAGCTTATGAAACTCGCTGATGAGGCTGGCATGTCGCCCGTTACACTTGCTACGGCTTGGAGCAAGCAGCATGATTTTGTTGCCTCCACTATTGTAGGCGCGACCCACGAAGACCAGTTGGATGATATTTTTGCCGCAGCAGATGTCACTCTCGGCGCGGATGTGATAAAAGAAATTAATAGGATTACCAAGGAAATCATGTATCCGATGGGCTAAAGCCTGCCTTGGGCAGTAGTACATGTTGAAATAGTTTCAAAATATGCTATTAAAAATGACGAGATTATGAAGATATGTCCAAAAATTTGTGGCTAATTCATTAGATTTCGTTCGAATGGGGGTTATGAGTATTAATAGTAGCACAAGTTTCTTCTACGAGAAATTTCGCGCCTTGCTGACAATTTTGCTTTTTGCTTTTTTGACAATTTTCAACAGTGTCCCTAGCAGCGCAGAAACTGTCGACTGCCCGAAACAAATTGTTGTCGATGGCATTACCGACCTTAGGTGCTGGGATGGAAAGACTAAAATTTCCCTCAATGGGCAGTGGCAGCTAGACTATAAAGCGCGCAATGATAACACAGTTTTTCAAGACATGGTCCCCGTACCCTCTCGCTGGCGAGATTTGGATCCTGCCTTACCTTTTTTAGGTCGAGGGGTATACCGCACTAAAATCCTACTCAGGGAACCTTTAGATCATATAGGAATGCAGCTTACTCGCTCTGAGCTGGCGGAAAAGATTGTTATAGTAGATACTAGCGGGCAAGAGACAGTGGTATTTGATTCTGGCAAAACAGATATTGCAGAGCGCTCAGTCGTCAAGATGCATATTCCCATTATTGATTTACCTAAACTGGGCACTGAGAGTGAATTAATTATTACGCTTAATAACTCAGAAACACTTCACGGCGGGTTTGAAGCAGCACCAGTTCTCGGACCTATTAATGATTTGGTCTTGAATGAACAAATTATGAGATTTATTGCAATTGCAATGGCCTGCATTCTCGCCATGTTTACCTTCCTTAACTTGTTCTTTGGCTGGGTGCGCGGCAGAGATCATGCTCAATTAATGCTTGGATTACTGACATTCCCTTTTGCGCTTCGTCAACTCTCTATGTCAGGTGTGCTTTATGATTTTTTCCCAAACTTAACAACCCTAACCGATAGCACTATAGGTTGGGCTACATTCTTTGCTCCCATAATATTTGGCTTCAACTATTTTAAGACTATCTATCCAAACCTGATCCCACGTTGGCTACCTTTCATTGTGTATATTGCCTCAGCTATTGGTATTATCATCTTCGTCTTCTTGCCATTATATTATGTACAAATGTATGGCGCCTATTACCGCCCCATTGTTTTAGTCGCTATGCTTGGCTTAATGGGCTCCCTTATTTATGGGCTTAAAGACCCCGACCCAGAACTGAAATATACAGTTATGAGCGCCTCCCTATTAATTATAATTGTCGCGCTCGATGTGCTTACTTTTATCATATTTGAATATTCTTCCATCTTTTCCGTAGCTGCCTTTGGCATGGTGCTTTTTGTAGGCATGCAAACCGTATTAATATCAAACCGATATTTGCACTCGCTGCAACAAGCCGCAACACTGGGTAAAGAGATGAAGGCCATGAATGCT
>CBFDBT010000258.1:0-2417 GCA_965603115.1 uncultured Alphaproteobacteria bacterium | reverse complement strand
GATCAGCACAAGCCCATGCGGAGAAGCCAACTTGCTCCCAAAGGTCTTTTGCGCTGACAGTTTTCATGATGGCACCATTCGAGCGGGCTTTTAGGTGCCAATCACTATTGTTTTGGGTCGCTTTCATAAAGTCATCGCTAACGCGAATGGAATTGTTTGAATTTTGACCTGAAACCGTACCGTATGCTTCGCTATCCCAATCGGTGTTATAGGTGTCAAATTCAATTTCAGTATACCCTTGCTTGGCAAATTGAATAACACGCTGAACATAATTTTCAGGAATCATGACTTTACGCGCACCAATGATGGCTTTGCGCAACTCTTTATTCTTTTTAGGGTTATAAGCGTCGTCGCCGAGATCACCGAGGCCGTCATGGCATGCCTTAATTATGAGATTAAGGCTGATCTCATTCATTTTTGATCCAGAGACTAGGGCTGCAACTTTTTGTTCTTCGATAACTTTCCAGTTGATGAAGGTTTCAATGTCTGGGTGATCGATGTCAACGACGACCATTTTAGCAGCACGACGGGTTGTTCCACCGGATTTAATCGCTCCAGCTGCTCTATCACCAATTTTCAGGAAGCTCATTAGGCCAGAAGATTCGCCTCCGCCTGAAAGGGCTTCACCGCTGCCGCGAATATCAGAAAAGTTTGAGCCTGTACCAGAACCATATTTGAACAAGCGTGCTTCGCGAGTCCATAAATCCATGATACCACCTTCATTAACCAGGTCATCATTGACGGACTGTATGAAACAAGCGTGTGGCTGAGGGTGCTCATAAGATGACTTGGACTTTGTGAGCTTGCCAGATTGAAAGTCTACGTAGTGGTGACCCTGAGCTGGTCCATCAATGCCGTAAGCCCAATGTAGGCCAGTATTGAACCACTGGGGGGAGTTTGGTGCCGCCATTTGCATGGAGAACATATAGCGCATTTCATCAAAGTATGCTCTGGCATCCTCTTCAGTATCAAAATATCCACCTTTCCAACCCCAATAGGTCCAGGTGCCGGCTAATCGGTCAAAAACCTGCTTGGAGCTGCTTTCAGCAATATATTGTTGATCATCGGGTAGGGCATCAAGTTTTTTCTTGTCGGCAATATTACGCCATAACCAACGGGGAACATCTTTTTCCTCAACAGACTTGAGTTCAACAGGCACTCCAGCTTTACGAAAATACTTTTGAGCAATGATGTCGGTTGCCACTTGTGACCAATGGTCTGGCACTTCCACGCTTGGCATATGAAAAACTGTCGTGCCGTCAGGATTTCTGATTTCACTAACAGTTGAATGAAATTTAATATTTTCGTATGGACACTGGCCCGCTTTGGTGAATAGACGTTCTATTTTCATAATTTCATGTCCCCGATTTTTATACTAGATACAAATCTAAACTAGAATCGTATTTGGTGTGTTGGAGAGCAAATAAAACATATATACGGTCAAGCAGTATAACCGACTAAATCCTTGCATTCAAAGCATAAAAACAAAGATGCATGGTATGTATATAAAAGCTCCCTTGATACTATATGTAGACTGCCCCTGTTCAATCTGCACTAACTGTAGTAGGGGAAAGGCATATCGACAAGCGTAAAATTACAGATATTTAAACATAATATTGTTGACACAATTTGGTAATGCTCACGAATCGTTTGGCATCAAGGACTAGCGCGAATTTGGTGATATTTTAGGTAATCAAGTCTAAGTTTTTGATTATAATTCTGGCTTTAGACTTGCTCTAATTGTTTAGCAATGCCATATTCTCGGCGTAATTTAATTTAATGATGATTTTGAGCTAATTGGCTTACTTAAAGTGAATTCTCAAAGGTTGGATACAAGCAATGACAAACATTATAACACGGTTCTTTGGATCACCTCTTTTTTCATGGTGGAATAGTGCAACGGTTGGCACGCGTTTCATGACGGCAACTAAAGGTCAAAAGGTTGGAGAAGATAGTCAGGGTAATATTTACTACACTGACAAAAAAGGTGAGCATCGTTGGGTGATCTATAAAAATGGTGGAGTTGAGGCCTCTAGAATCCCTGCTGAGTGGCATGGATGGATGCATAAAACGATTGATACGCCTCCAAGTGAGAGTGCTCCCCAGACTAAAGAATGGGAAAAAGAGCATGTGCCAAACCTTACAGGTACTAAAGCTGCATATATCCCTAAAGGATTTCTAAATGCCGATGGGTCTCGCGTTGAACATAGCACTGACTATGAAGCTTGGCGGCCTTAAACAAAGTACATGGAAAAATTATGTCGGGTAATCTAGTCGAATCTCTTATAGGCGCTGTCGTTCTGGTCGTTGCAGGGTGGTTCTTGTCGTTTGCCTATGAGCGCACAGAAAAAACAAATGTTGGTGGATATGAACTTATAGCCAAATTTGATCGCGTTGATGGTCTCAATATTGGCAGT
>CBFDBT010000257.1:0-2498 GCA_965603115.1 uncultured Alphaproteobacteria bacterium | reverse complement strand
ACAGTGTTTGGACGTAATACCATTGGCGGCGTTGTCAAAATACAACGCTCAAAGCCAACAGGTGAGTTTGGTGCCAAACTTCGAGCCAGCTACGGTAACTATGAAACTCTTATGTTAGATAGTGTGGTCAACTTTGGTTTGACAGATAATCTTGCGGTCAAATTAACGGGCTCATATAACAAACAAGGTAAAGGCTTTTATCATAACCTTGCCACGGGCCGAGATGCGGGTCGCAGTGAATATACCAACTTTGGTGCCAACGTACTCTTCAGTCCTAGTGAAAATGTTGAGCTGGAATATACATTCGTTACTGAACGTACGGATCAAGATACGCCTCCATTATTGAATGTGGGCCAGCCGGGTCAACTTTTCTGTGATGCCTTTGCTTATTGTGCACCAGACATTCACACACCCATTACTGGGGATCGTTATACGGTCTCGATGAAAGATGATGATGTTGGCCTAGATGCAGCAACCTTTGATGCTGACACGCATATCATTGAAGCCCGCTGGGACATTAATGATGACTTTAAGTTTGATTATATTTTTGGAAGCTGGAAAACTGCCGAGACTATTCGTGGCGACTGGGATGGTACACCAGAGTTGTTATTCCACACAGACCGCCCTGGAGACTACGCGCAAACCTCACATGAAGTGCGGGTTTCCTATGATGCGGACGGACCTTTCAGTGGTGTCCTTGGTGCTTATTTATGGGATTCAAATTATGAAGCGCGCCTACGCAGCTACATTGGCTTTGCGATCCCTGATGTTGTTCTTGACTTACCGCAAACATCTAATCAGACCACAGATAGCTGGGCAATATTCTTCGAAGGCGACTATGCTTTAAGTGACAAGCTAAAACTAACCCTTGGCGCTCGATTTAGTCGTGATGAAAAAACTACAGATCAAGTTGGTATTGTGAATGCCGCTGCTGACCATAGCTGGAAGAAATTTACACCAAAAGTCGCTCTAACATACGCGTTGAATGATGACAGCATGGTTTATGCTTCCTATTCTCAAGGCTATCGTAGTGGTGGTTTTAATGGACGTGTGGATGACAAATTAACCGCTGAAACACCTTACAATGAGGAAGTGGTTGATAACTTTGAGGCTGGCTTCAAGTCTACATTATTAGATAACACTCTACGCCTCAATGGCTCGGTCTTTGTAATGAAATACAAGGATAAGCAGGAAGAAATCCAGCTACCTTCTGAAACCAGTGGAACAGGCCAAGTGACGCTTGTTGCTAACGCTTCCACTGCGACTATCAAAGGCATTGAGCTGGATGCGCAATATGTCCCTATGGCTGGCCTTACTATCCGAGCTAACTTGGGCCTACTGGATCAAAGCTACGACGAATTTGTATTCGACGGTGGCTTTGGACTTGTTGACTATTCCCACCTTGATTTCCGCCGGTCTCCTAAAGTATCCGCTAACTTAGGTGCCAATTACGATTGGGATATTGGTGAGGGCGTAGCAACTGTCGGCGGCAGCTGGCACCTTATTGGGGCCTATGAGACCGATTTTTTCAATGAACCATGGTTGAGCAACCATTCGGCTCAGAATTTGGTTGATGCCAATATCGGCTATGCGATTAATAATATACAAATTAATTTATATGCTCGCAATATCTTCAAGGAAGATGGCTATACCATTGGCTACAAGGTTGCCAATTTATGGTCATATGCAGCCACACGTGCACCAAGAACATTTGGTGTAGAAGTCAACTACCGTTTCTAATCCTTATCGGCGCGAGGCACCCATGGTGTCTCGCGCCTTTTTATTTATAGAAAGACTACCAATGACCCATGCATTCTCATCTTGGACGGCTATTTTATTGCTTTCGGCTTTCTCTCTGACAGGGTGTGAAAAAAGAGCCGCAGAAGATTCTACGGATCAGACAAAAGTAGTTCAAGCTTTGGATGGAGCAGATCTCTATGACCAAAACTGTAGCAATTGCCATGAAGGTCAGGTTAAAAAAGCCCCTCACTTTAGCCTGATACAACAAATGACTGCGAATGCTTTATTCACCACCCAAGAAACTGGCATAATGAATGAGCAAGCAAGCGCTATGACTAGCGCCGAACGTAAAGCCGTTGCGGAATTTATTTCCGGCACCAAGCTCAGTGATAGCCCCTTATTGTCTACGGCGCTTACATGTGAGGCTGGCAGCAGTCCTTTTGATTATTCCGCCACGCCTGATTCAGATGGCTGGGGAATGACCCTTAATAACCAACGATACCAGCCGACATCGGTCACCGGAGTGACTGCGGCTGATATACCTAATTTAAAGCTAAAGTGGGCCTTTCATTATCCAGGTGCCATCAAGGCTAGGTCACAGCCAGTTGTGTTAGGCGGCGCGCTTTATGTGGGCAGCCATGCTGGACTAGTTTATGCACTAGATAAAGATACTGGCTGTATCCGCTGGTCTTTTCAGGCAAAAGGTGAAGTGCGAAACGGCATTATTTCCGATACATGGCAAAGCGGTGACACCAACG
>CBFDBT010000256.1:0-2502 GCA_965603115.1 uncultured Alphaproteobacteria bacterium | reverse complement strand
TGCTCAAAGCGGGTGTTCCAGATAAAACAGGAGCCACCACAATCAGCAAAATGTGCGGCTCTGGTATGAAAGCTATTATGCAAGGTCATGATGCTATCGTTGCTGGCAGTTCAGATGTGGTTATAAGCGGCGGCATGGAAAGCATGACCAACGCACCCCACCTTCTACCCACAGGACGTAGCGGCATCAAATACGGTCACGGTCAAATCATCGACCATATGGCAAAAGACGGCCTAGAAGATGCTTATGACGGTGGCCCGATGGGCATATTTGCCGAACTTTGCGCTGAAAAGTTTCAGTTTAGCCGCGAAGCCCAAGACGCTTATGCTATCGAATCCACTAAACGCGCACAGCGGGCAATTGCAGATGGTGACTTTGCTGGTGAAATAGCCCCCGTGACCATTAAAAGCCGGCGCGGTGATATTGTTGTGGATACCGACGAACAGCCCGACAAAGCCCGCCTTGATAAAATCCCTGGCTTGCGCCCCGCCTTTAAAAAAGATGGCACCGTAACAGCGGCCAATGCAAGCTCGATATCAGATGGCGCATCCGCTGTGGTTATTATGCGAAAATCTGAAGCCGACAAACGCGGCCTTACAGTACTTGCCACCATTTGCGCACACGCGACAAATTCTCAAGAACCCGCTTGGTTTACAACAGCACCGGTTAAAGCGATTGAGCGCGCGCTAGATAAAGCAGGCTGGGATAAAGATGACGTTGATCTTTATGAGATTAATGAAGCTTTTGCCGTGGTGCCCATGGCGGCTATGCAAATGCTTGGCCTCGACCATGATAAGGTCAATGTAAATGGTGGTGCTTGTGCGCTAGGTCACCCGATTGGCTCATCTGGCTCGCGCATTGTCGTGACCCTGATTAATGCTCTTCAAACTCGCGGGCTTAAAAAAGGCATCGCTAGCCTTTGCATTGGCGGCGGCGAAGGCACTGCCATGGCGATTGAACTAAACTAACAACCTCATAAACTAAAAAGGCTGGATCACACTAATTTATAAGTGGGTCCAGCCTTTTGAATTTACGTGAATATTTCTATTCTAGAACGGGATTTCATCATCCAGATCACCAACGCCGCCAGATGGGGCGCTTCCACCGCCGCCTTGGTTGCCACCACCCTGATTAGTGTCTTGATTATAGTTATCACCACCTTGGCCGCCGCCATAGCCACCACCGCCGCCGCCTTCACCGCGACTATCCAGCATGGTAAGCTCACCGCGGTAACGCTGCAGCACTACCTCAGTTGAATATTTGTCCTGACCGCTCTGGTCTTGCCATTTGCGGGTCTGCAACGCGCCTTCAATATAGATTTTTGAACCCTTTTTAAGGTAGTTTTGCGCTACTTTAATCAGATTCTCGTTGAAAATAACAACGCGGTGCCACTCAGTTTTATCGCGGCGCTCGCCTGTATTTTTATCTTTCCAGTTTTCAGATGTTGCAACACTGAGGTTACAAACCTGTCCGCCATTACCAAATGAACGAACTTCAGGGTCCTGACCCAGATTACCGATGAGAATGACTTTATTTACGCTTCCAGCCACTTGAGCCCCCTATATGTAATATGTTTATTGTTTACCATGCGCAGTGCGCTTGTTTGAGTGAGACAATAGAGGCAAAGCTCGGCCCTGTCACACCATAAATTCACTTATCCATACTTTATTGCAAATGATCGCAACAATGTTTAGTTGTCAGCCTCAAATTGCTTGGCTCCAGCTACTACTGGCACACCGTCCATACGCGACGCAGTATATATTTCATACTGTGGGATCATACCAACTGGGTTATCAATCGTACCAACTGTCAGGCTCGCTGTATTTGGATAAGAACCGTCTTCAAAAGTAAGAGGCGTGCCGCAGTCCTTGCAAAATCGTCGACCGCTACCTTCGCCGGTTTTTATATAGCCTTCTGGTTTAGACAGCCACTTAAACTGCCTTGTAGGAACGCTAACATATGTTTCATATGGCGCACCGCTATGACGCCGACATGTTGTGCAATGACAGTTACCTATTTCACCACCTTCAATATCAATCGAATATCGCACCTTGCCGCACAGGCATCCACCTTCTCTAATATCTGCCATTTAATTCTCCCTATTTAAACTTTGTTCTTTATTTGTTCTTATTTTGGTTATAATGTCAAGTCTTGACTTTTATGGGCCTTCGGGTCACTTCAATGCAAACCTTCAATACGGACTTTATTATATGTTACGCAATATTTCAGTACGCGGTGCCAGAGAGCATAATCTCAAATCAGTTGATGTGGATATTCCGCGTGATAAACTTGTTGTTATTACAGGACTTAGCGGATCAGGTAAATCTTCGCTCGCATTTGACACTATCTACGCTGAAGGGCAGCGTCGCTATGTAGAATCACTGAGTGCTTATGCCCGTCAGTTTCTGGATATTATGCAAAAACCCTATGTTGACCATATTGAAGGGCTATCACACGCCATATCGATTGAACAAAATTCAACATCAAAAAACCCCCGGTCTA
>CBFDBT010000255.1:0-2508 GCA_965603115.1 uncultured Alphaproteobacteria bacterium | reverse complement strand
CCACCGCAAACATTGATGTCGCTATGGTCAATATCGAGCGCTTGCATAAAGCGTAGAACGACAGAAGCAAAAGCTTCATTAAGCTCCCAAAGATCAATATCACTTTTGGTCATGCCAGCACGTTTCAGTACTTTTTCAGCCGCAAATGATGGACCGGTGAGCATGATGGTTGGCTCAGAGCCAATTGAGGCTTGTGCTCGCATACGGGCACGAGGCTTAAGGCCAAGCTTTTCGCCAGCTTCTTTGGTGCCAACCAAAACAGCTGAGGCGCCGTCAACGATACCCGAGCTATTGCCGCCGTGGTGAACATGCTTGATAGCTTCAATTTCGGGATATTTTTGTATGGCAACATTATCAAAAGCCATTTCCCCCATGGCAACAAAAGCAGGATTTAGACCGCCTAGGGATTGCATGGTTGTGCCGGGGCGCATGTGTTCGTCGTGATCAAGAACCGTCATGCCAATAACATCTTTCACTGGAATGATAGATTTGGAAAAACGACCTTCTTCCCATGATGCTGCGGCTCGCTTTTGCGACTCAACGGCATAAGCGTCTACATCATCACGGCTAAAACCATATTTAGTCGCGATGAGATCAGCGCCAATACCTTGAGGTGCAAAATAAGTTTTAAAGGCAAGGGCTGGGTCCATGGCCCATGCGCCACCGTCAGAGCCCATAGGCACCCGACTCATGCTCTCGACACCGCCACCAATGGCCATATCAGCTTCACCAGCCATTACTTTGGCGGCTGCAATATTGACGGCTTCCAGGCCTGAGGCACAAAAGCGGTTAATTTGAAGTCCGGCAGTGGTCTCGGCGTAGTCAGCGTTCAGCACGGCTACACGGGCAATATCGCTGCCCTGTTCACCAACTGGGGATACACATCCAAGGATCACATCGTCAACGAGACTTGTATCAAGGTCATTGCGGTCCCGTACAGCTTCTAAAACTTGCGTTGCTAGCTGAATTGGCGTGATTTGATTTAGAGCGCCATCGGGGCGACCTTTGCCTCGCGGCGTTCTGACGGCGTCAAAAATATAGGCGTCTGTCATTATTTATCTCCTTAAAATGCGTCTGCTGACAAAGACATTAACTCGTCTGAGCCGGCTTCAATTTGTTTTAGTAATGTACCAGTTTCTGGCATTTTTCGCTTCATATAATAGCGTGCGATGATCAGTTTATTTTTATAAAACTCTTCATCTGTTGTTCCTTCAGATAGTTTCTGGCTACAGACTTGAGCAATCCAGCACCACATGTGGCCTAGAATAACATGGCCAAAGAGATGCATATAGGCCGTTGAAGCTGCGCCTGCATTATCGGGGTTAGTCATAGCATTTTGCATAAGCCAGATTGTAGCCGCTTGCAAGCGCCCTGAACCTTTTTCCAAGCCATCAGCCAAATCTGCGATGCGTTCGTCCTCTTTCACTGTGGCAACCATTTCAGTGACCATGGTGAAAAGCGCTTGAATACCACGACCTCCATTGGCACCCAGTTTGCGACCAACAAGATCAAGAGCCTGAATGCCATTGGTTCCTTCATAAATTTGGGCTATGCGGGCATCTCGTACATATTGGCCCATGCCATGCTCTTCAATATACCCATGTCCGCCAAAAACCTGTTGGGCATTAACTGCATTATCAAAGCCACGGTCCGTAAAGACGCCTTTGATGACGGGGGTAAGTAGTTCGGCAAGATCTTGGGCTTTTTGTTTGGTATCCGGGTCTGTTGACTCTCTGCTTTGGTCAACCTTGAGTGCACACCAGCAAGCAAGCAAGCGCGCAGGTTCGTTAAAGGAGCGACTATCAAGCAGCATGCGACGCACATCAGGGTGCACGATGATAGGGTCTGCATTGCCTTCAGGGTTTTTAGGCCCTGTCAATGAGCGGCCTTGCAAGCGATCACGCGCATAAGCGACAGCATTTTGGTAGCTAACTTCACTGTGAGCAAGACCTTGAACACCAACGCCCAAGCGCGCAGCATTCATCATAATGAACATGCTTTTAAGGCCCTTATGGGGGTCGCCCAAAAGATAACCCTTAGCGCTGTCATAATTCATCACGCAGGTTGAATTGCCATGAATACCCATTTTTTCTTCAAGAGAGCCACAGCTAACACCGTTGCGATCACCAAGGGAGCCATCTTCATTAATGTTCACCTTGGGAACTATGAAGAGGGAAATCCCTTTCACACCTTTTGGTGCATCTGGCAAACGTGCGAGTACAAGGTGAATGATATTTTCAGTGAGGTCATGATCTCCCGATGAGATAAAGATTTTTGTACCGGTGATATTATAACTGCCATCATCTTGCGGCTCTGCTTTGGTGCGCATCAATCCAAGGTCGGTACCGCAGTGAGGCTCGGTCAAATTCATGGTTCCGCCCCAGCGACCATCCGTCATTGGTGGTAAATAAAGGGCGCGCTGATCGTCTGTGCCATCAATTTCAATGGCAGCAGCAGCGCCAGCCGTAAGGCCAGCAACCGCGCCGGCAGTAGCTCTGCCTCTTCCAG
>CBFDBT010000254.1:0-2617 GCA_965603115.1 uncultured Alphaproteobacteria bacterium | reverse complement strand
AGGGCGACAATCCTTGATCAGGTGTGGGCAAACAACCCAAGCGAAGAAGGCATGAAGCTATCCATGATTTCAACACATAAAAACTCAACTCGTTTCAATGAGATTGTGTTACAGGTCAAACCGGTCGGCGGGAGTGAGGATGACAAAAAAAACAATAGAAAATCATTGGCAAAAACATCCTCCTCACTAAAAGACTGCAGAGATCATAAGCCACCCAGTCAAACTATGGAAGACATTGATAAGCTATTGTATTTGTTGGCTGATTACAGGCTAACAAATCCACGCACGACGAGGGCTAAAAATAATGGCTTTCTAAAGAACGCTGTGCTTTCATCATATCATGAAGAGATTGCATTTGCTGACGAGTTAAACATATTCAAGCACGGCGTATTGCATAGGTTGGCTCTTGCTACAGAACAGTATAGCAAAGCAGATTTATACAACCTTGAAATGGGGCTTCTATTAGATCAAGTTGAGCCATTAAGACGATTTGTAGAAAAGTACGGTGCCAGCGCAATAAATCCCTACTTTGGTGATGAGTGTTCATTTACTTCTTATGTTTTCAGCATATATATCTCAAGGAAGAGAATTAATCGTGAGATAGATAAAGCTCTTAGACTATATGAAGGAGGTCGTTATAGTCACATATCTAAAGAGAAATTCCATTTAAATAAAAATCGTTATAAAGATGCTAAATCAGCATATGAGAAAATGGAAGGGTTTCACTCTCCTGTGGCAGGTTTCTCTGTCAAAAACGGCCTAGTGTTTAGCGAACAACAAGAAAAGTCGTCTTGCAATAAAATATTTATTGATGAATTTCTGAAGGAGGCGACCAGCAATAATGATGCTGATGCGATCGGGTTGGCTGTGGGGCTGGGTATAAGCCCAAACTATCGCATGACTGATGGTGAGGCATATATTACAAAAATTGGCCGCAGCCAGGATATTGTTGTTGAGCTATTAAAGCTTGGTGCCGACCCAATGATTGAAACAAAACATGGAACACCCTTGTTTTTTATAGCGTTAAACCAGAAATACAAAAAGATTATAACTTACTATATCGACCATAATCTCGTTATGGGGGTTGGCGCTAAAAGCTACGCCAAGTTGTTTGATATAAACATGGAAAACCCAGAAACTAACAGCAAACTTTTATCTCATCTTGCTGCAGCGTCCGTCCCTGATGCAGACAATATAGTCCAGGCTGCCACCTTAACCGGAAGAGCAGACATACTTGATAAAATGTGCAGCTCTGGATTCAAGATAAAGAAAGCGTATAAATCACCAGTGGCCGGTCGACACAATAGAGTTACACACACCTTGGATGGATTGCATATTGAGTTTTTGGCTCTCAATGCGTCGCGAGCAAAAGATTCTGATGACGCCATACAAGTCATAGACCTTCTTGTTAAGAATGGTGCGAATATTGATTCACACAGTCAGGGCGAGACCGCACTTTCATATGCTGTTAGATTTGGTGATTACAAACTCATTTCAAAGTTGGTTGAACTAGGCGCAAACCCTGCTTTTGTCCCTGAGGCTGGTGCTCCGTCAATATTGAGCGCCTCTAAACGAGGCATTGGTTATTCTAATGGCTGCTACCCTCATCTCCCTATAATTGCGGCTGCTGTTAAGAAGTATCTTGATTCAAATAAGGATGCGCCAGACAGGGAGGGATACGAAAAATGTTTGGTTTCTCTGAGCGACAAAATAACGACAAAACGCTCCGAAGCTGAATACAGGATCATAGAGCGATTAATTAACAACCATGCAAATATTAATGTGAGCTCAAGATTTGGTAGGACTCCATTAATGCTATATGCCTTAAAAGGTGATAAGCGTGTGGTTAACTTATTGCTAGAAAAAGGCGCAGATCCCGATGCAAAGGACGCTTATGGAAAAACCTATCTTGACTTTCACAAAGCCACGGCGCCAAAGTTAACTATACCTTCAGCATCTGGTAAGGCCTATCTGCAAGGGGGCGGTATGGTAACCGTACCAGCACAGCACCAATAACACATATTAATAAATGGGGGCAGATGAAACTTTAATGCCTGCTACAACCAGCAGCCCGAATGAAGTGAAACGCAATCTGGGCAATAAAAGCCAGCAACCCCAGATCCCACTTCGTTCTATCTAGGCTACACACTCCCCCCCCACACCCAACCACCCGACAAGCCCGCAACAACTCCTTAACCGTGCGCTCATCGTCCAGCGGCCGTTCACGTCGCTCCGGGGTATCGGCAGGGGGAGTACTCCTGGCGCACGTGGGCCACATCGAGGTAGCCGCGCCTTACCCCAGTGAACTGAATAGAATAATCATAATGATGGTGACAATGATGAGCTTCCAGTTCGTTTTTCTATCCCTGGACATCTTCTTACTGTTGTTTAATCTCATGGCTTACACATTCCCTATACGTTGGAAACGTCTTACCTGAGCCATCCTTCCTGATGTCTGCTTCTAGGTCAATAGGAGGCGTCTAGCTGGTAATCCTTAACTTCCGCTCCGCTCGCAAAACAAACCACCTAAATTCACACCAACTCTCATCTCAAATCCGAATCACTACAATTCAACATGATCCTGCATCATCTTCAGCCTGTCCCACGCGGTCTCCAG
>CBFDBT010000253.1:0-2662 GCA_965603115.1 uncultured Alphaproteobacteria bacterium | reverse complement strand
CTTCATTATCAATACTGGCAAGCACTTCATCGTATTGCGCAATCAACTCAGGGCGTGGTTTAGGTGTTAACTGTTGTGCAGCTCGGCTAACAGGTTCAAGAGACAGCTTATTACCTGTAGATGTCCATGCAGCGAGACCACCGTCCAGAATCGCGGCATTATCAAAACCAATCCAACGCAGCATCCACCAAACCCGCGCAGCCCAGCCGGTGTAATTAGCATCGTAAAGCACAACACGGGAATCATCGCCCACACCCAATCCGCTCATGGCAGAACAAAACTGCTCAGGGCTTAATAAATCAAATTCAACCGGGCCATTAGATTTACAGAGCTCATCTTTAAGATCAGCAAAGCCAGCATGGGGGATATGACCAAGCTCATAATCAGGACGGCCACTGACATTTTTTAACCCGCGAGGATCATTTGCATCGGGCATGGTGACAACTGTGCAATCTAGTATGACTAGATCTGGGTCGTTGATATGTTGTTTTAGCCATTGGGCGGTTATTAGGGTGTCCATGTTGAGGTTTCCTTGGGTGGGCTTAGAGATTTCTACAAGCTGAATAATTTTTAGTCTTGGTTCTAATGTTGTTTACTGAAGAGTTTCGTAGGGTGGCACGGTTGTTTGTGCCCACGTGTGCTTAAGTAAGTGAGACGGTATCCGCGTGGGCATAAGAGCATGCCCACCCTACTTGGCTAATTAATCTCATCGGAAAATCAATTTTTAAAAAGCTTATCGTTCCAGCATTTTTTAAAATCAACCTCAGACTTTGCGATATTTCTATATTTGTGACCATCAACCTCACCATAAACAAAGAACCTAATTTGATCAGAACAGGCAGTATAATCTGGGTAGCGTTCCGCACTGATTTTTATATAACCAATACCCTCACTGCTTTTAACCCTAAATGCTTGATGTGTGTATTTTATATGCGATCCCTTTCTTAGTATTGCTGCATCCATAAGCAATGCTTGATCACCAAAAGATCCATTGTGAAAAAACTTTACTTTGATATCCATTGTGTTTTTAGTTTCATTTTCTATTGTCCAGGAAAGTATTTTAAATGACAGTTTGTCGATCTTATCTTGTACCTTTAATTCAGTTTCATTCATGAGTTTCCGTATGTCGTTTCTCTCAGATTCGTAATTAACAATAATTTGTTCCTTTTGATTTTCATGAATAATAGGCTTTGGAATAACGCTTATTCTTGTATTGCTTTTATTTATTGATTCTACCTTTATTTTCTTTGCCTTATTTTTATTTGTGTTCTTTGGCCTAGCACTTTGACTTGTTAATATTTGTTGAATTCTTCCAATCGCTTTTTTCCTGGTTTTATTTGGGCCAAGTCTATATGCAGTCTCATACCAACTTAATGCGCTTTTTTAACCATTCAACAGATTTATTTTGTTCTCCGATTCTTTCCTGTGCAACGGCTATATTAAAGCTGGCGTTACTTTTATTCTTATTATCTGTTTTTTTGTTATTATAAACAGAAAAGGAAATATCAGATGAGGCTTTGTATTCACCTAGTTTATATAGCGTTAATGCTTGATTATTCCAGGCTTGCCAGTTTTCTGGATTGACATTTATCGATTTTTTAAACCAGCTCAATGCCTGTTTGTATTCTTTATCTTGATAATGCTTCAATCCTTTTTCATTGAGCTGGCTACTGTTAGAAACTTTAGAATTATGAGTTATGATTCTTTTATTTTTTTGATCTTCTGTTTCCCATGCGCCAGTTTCTTCATTGCATATAAATATTTCAGTGGTTGATGTATATTTATTATTTTCAAAAATGTATAAGGATAGAAAAAAATCTCCACCACTTAAATCAGTGCTAAGTAATTGATACCAGCCTCCTTTTTTTGAAGCGGGATTTACGCCCCAGGATTGATAGTCACCAATATTAGTAAATTTTCCATCAATAAAAGAATAGATGAAATATAAAGCCCCTCCAGATCCGCTTCCATTTTTGTCGTGCATAAAATATTCACAATTATCATCGCCATTAAGATCAACTTTTTTATATATAGGGTGATACTCGTTTAATTTGTGCTTTATTTTGATTAAATCTGAGTCATTACAATTTAAATCTTTATTAGTAAATTGGATTGTGGCTGGTGGTGTGTGCCCACTTGAAAACTTATTGTTATTAATAGTGCATGCATTATCAGAGTAAGAAGGAAAAGAAAGTATCATTAATATTATTATCGGAATGAATTTCATGTTTTTCTCTTATAACGTCGTTAATAAGTGGCTCGGCGCTTTTTGCCGAGTCCAGCCCGTTTTTTGGGCGAACTTGATTTAATTGTTAGGGCCTTTTTTGATGAAGTTGTCTCTATCATTATTTCCACTCAGGAGCATCAACTAGAACTAACGCTTGCATTTTTTTGGGCATACCATTAGGTATTAAATCAATTGTTTTTTTCCAAAAGAAAAAAGGGGGTCAGGTCTTTCATTGTGCATAGTGCCGCATAATGTTGTGAGGCTTGATTTGACGAGGCACTGTGAGAATAGGTTTAATCGATTTCTTCCAATCACCAAATTTTTGGATATATCCAACACCGCACCCTCCCCAATAACCCTGTGCTTTATAAAATGTGAAACCATTTTTTACGCGAAACCCTTGAACATAGCAAGGACAATGCGCTTTTACGAATT
>CBFDBT010000252.1:0-2672 GCA_965603115.1 uncultured Alphaproteobacteria bacterium | reverse complement strand
TACCGTGCGCAGTCCATCGACCACTATAAGGCTGGGTAAAACGCTAAATACTGGCGTAGCAACAGCCGCTTCCATCGCTTCACTCACTGTTTTCCATCGTGCGAGTTTAACAAGGTTTAACCGTGTTGGAAACATTAAGGGAACTTGATCCTCTTCCCAATCACTCAACATTCGGTGCGGATTGACCCAATGCGTTGACACAGTTTCATTCATATCAGGCACAACGGTCTGGGCATGTTTATCGTGTGCCAAATAAAAATAGGTATCAAAACGCATGGGCGCCATTTCTGGCGTCACCCAATTAGCAAAGAGAACAAGGTCGTTCAAACAAAGAGCTGTTTGCGATGTCATAATATCCGCCATGAAGTCCTCAGGCGTATCATGTCGGGAAAAATCAGATGGCAGTCTGTCACATAGCAGCACACCCGCTTCTTCATAAAGCTCGCGAATGGCAGAAACCCTCAGCGCAGCATCCTCTACTTCTGCTGGGTAGCTAGCATCAATTTCATCAACTTTGCCCCCCGGAAAAACAAATGCTCCTGGCGCAAATTTCATAGTCTTTGGCCGCTCTTGCATCAAAACCTCAAGACCTACCCTACTATCTCGAACCAAAAGTATAGAAGCAGAAGGAATAGGCTTTACGGGATCAGTCATATCTATACTTCCTTAGCTTGCGATACACCACGTTCAGCCGCAACCGCCTGACGCAATTTAGGCGTTACCTTGTATGTGCCCTTGAGCTTCACCTCAGCTTCTTGCTTCATTTTATCCAGTGGTATCTTGAAAATGACTTTTCCCTTGCCGCCTTTGCTCATATCAAGTGCCGCTTTAACCCCTTCAAGAGTTTCTTTAACTTCATGCGGTTCATCAAGCTCAAGATCAATCACCAGTGACGTGGCCGACTGACTAGCTACCTGCTCCAAACTCTCCATGCCTCGGCAAGAAAACCCAACCTCATCCTCACCTTCACGTCTTCTAATCTCAACATTCAGCACCAGCGGAGCGCCAAGCTCTACAAGAGTGCGCGCACGCTCTAGGTCACTTGGACCATTATCAACCGCATCACTCGGGCCTTGTCTTTTTTTCTTGCCGTCAAAAACAAGGACTTCAAAGCCATCTGTACGATCTGAAAGACTTAATATACCAAATTTGTTACCGGACTTTTTAGAAGTCCCTTCCCTATAGCCTGCGATGGCCCCTGCCATGCGAACAGTCTCACCGATTAAACTAGCACTATTATAGGCTTCACTCGCCGGAATGATCCTCTCGCGCTCTAAAACAGTTTCATAGGTATCAAGCGGATGCGCCGATAAATAAAAACCAACAGCTTTATGTTCAGCGTCCAGCATATCTGTTTCAGTCCACATCTTAACTTTAGGAAACTGAGGCCGATCAATCTCTGACATCTCTTCCCCAAAGAGGGAGACCTGATTACTCGCCCTTTCCTGTGCTCGCATGGTGGCTAGACGCATTAAAACGTCTGCCGATGCCCGCACCTGAGCACGGTCAGGATTAAGGCAATCAAACGCCCCAGCGCTTGCCAATTGCTCAATTTGACGCTTGTTAAGTAACTTTGGATCTATTCTCTCAGCAAAATCAAATAAGTCTTTGAATTCACCATTTTTTTCGCGTTCCTCTATAATGCTTTCCATGGCCTTTTCACCAACACCTTTTATGGCTGCGAGGGCATATCTGACACCCTGCTTCATACGAGGGTCTTCGTCATCAACGTCATCGTCGTAACTGTCCGGTGCCTTTTCAACGGTAAAGGTCGGGTATGACTTATTAATGTTAGGCAATAAAACAGGAATATTCAAATGCACAAGATCTTGCTTAAAAGCGGCCAACTTATCCGTATTGCCCATATCAAGCGTCATGATAGCCGCCATAAATTCAACAGGGTAATTGGCTTTGAGGTAGGCCGTATGATAAGCAACAAGAGCATAAGCCGCAGCGTGGGACTTGTTAAATCCATAGGATGCAAAGGCCATTACGTCATTAAATACTTCTTCAGCTACTTTTTCATCAACTCCGCGCTCTTTAGCGCCCTTGATAAAGATAGCCACTTGCTTTTCCATCTCTTCAGCAATTTTTTTACCCATAGCGCGGCGCAAAATGTCCGCTTGACCCAAGCTATATCCTGCCATTTTTTGGGCTAGCTGCATCACTTGCTCTTGATAGATGAAAATACCGTTGGTCTCTTCGAGGATTTCTTCCAGCATCGGGTGCTTGTAAGTTACCGCTTCTCTTCCATGCTTGCGCTCAATATAGGTTGGGATATTTGCCATTGGGCCCGGCCGATATAGCGCTACCACAGCGATAATATCTTCAAACGTATCGGGTTTTAGACCCTTGAGCACAGATCGCATGCCAGCACTTTCAAGCTGAAACACACCAGCAGCATCTCCTGACGCCAACATTTCGTATGTCAATGCATCGTCCAGCGGGACCTGTGAGAGATCAACCGTTATGCCGCGCGCTTTAATATAGTTTACAGCCCGATCTAAGACCGTCAGGGTTTTTAGACCCAAAAAGTCAAACTTAACAAGGCCTGCCTGCTCCACCCACTTCATATTAAACTGGGTTACGGGCATATCAGACTTAGGATCGCGGTAGAGCGGCACAAGCTCATCAAGAGGACGGTCGCCAATCACCACACCCGCCGCGTGGGT
>CBFDBT010000251.1:0-2688 GCA_965603115.1 uncultured Alphaproteobacteria bacterium | reverse complement strand
CCTTAAATCCGTTTAGTCCAACGGCTGTGTCGTCGCTCAGTAAAGCTGGAAAGGGTTTGTTGTGGATGACATGTTCTGGAGTTAATGTACCGCCGCGCAACAGTGTATCAAATGCTTTGGTTTTTTCTGGTGAGATGGATTTTGATTTCATTGACACAACGGGAAATCCTGCCAAGTGGCTCACTTGAGAGCGGATCTCAGCCACAGCCACAGGTTCCATTGACTCTAAGGCTACTTTGTCCGGTGAACCATAAACATCTTGAAGCCATTTCTCAGCCTCATCAACGATACGGATCATTTTATCATAACTATCACGCGCGACATCAGAGTAAGTGAAAATACCGTGATGCTCTAGAATGATAGCTTCCCAGTTGGAAAGGTCATTACTATCGATAACATCATTGAATTGCTTTGCGAGATCAAACCCAGGTTTGATGTAGGGCAGTATGAGCACACGGTCGCCAAAGATCTCTTTAAATTTTTTGCTGCCATTAGGGCTGTTTGATATGGTTAATATTGCATCAGCGTGGGAATGGTCGACATATTTAAAAGGGATCAAGGCGTGGGCTATGGCTTCTATTGATGCGCCTGCAGCCTTAGCATCCAAGCGAGCGCACAAAACTTCATTGACCATATCAGGGTCAGACATGCTCTCAAGTGTTGCGCATTTTAGCAATCTAGCCAGATCAAGCGCGGTGAAACCTTCGGGCCCCATGCTTGCCAGGTCAAACCCGCTGGCCTTAACCCAGATGATATCTTGTGTATTGCCAAAGTGATCGATATGCGTTGATTTTACTGACGTATTACCACCACCGTGCAACACAAGTTCACTGTCCGCGCCGATCAGTCTGGAGCTATAAGCTCGAAGATCACGATCAGTGGTCGCTGTGTTTGCATCATCTTCATTCCATCTATTAAGCACTTAACAATTCCTCATTATTTACTTCAATGCGCTTAACCAGCTCATCAACGATTATTTCGATAAACTCTTCACTTTCGATGTAGCTATCAACTTCAATCAGTGGAATATTATCAGGCAAGGCTCCGTGGATTGCAGAAAAGAGCGCCTTGTCACTTTCTGCGTCATAAAGCTCGCCTCCAGCGGTCGAATAACTACTGACTCCTTTTTTGGGCAGCACAAAGACAGTGTTGCTATTGTCGTGGGTCAGCCTCTTACCAATTTCATTTATGACTTGCGTAATTTCTTCTGCGGTTGTTCGAGGTACCAAAATAACCGGATTATGGAAGGAATAAAGGCGATCTTTATATTTATCTGTCACGACATTGGGCTCATCAAGCACTATACCAATATGATCAATACCACCGGGGACAACCACCTGCGGGAGTCCCATCTCTACCGCAACAGTCAGTCTATTTTGGTCTCCAGCGCGAATGCCGCCAAAAAGAGCATCCACGATATCGCCCTGTGCATAATCAAGCACAGCCGTAATTATATTTTCGCGCATCAACTGCTCCATGGCGCGACCACCTGCACTAACAGCATGAAAAACAATTGTCTCATAGCCTCGTTTTGCAAGAGCTTTGATTGCCAGCATGGTGCCTTGCGTAAGGCATCCTAGATTGGTTATGCCAACGAGTGGTCTATCAGAATTGAACTCTGTTTCGATCGCGGCGTCAGCCATGCCGACAATTGCGCCCGCAGCGTTTGATAAAATGCTTCGAAACAGTGGATTTAGCCCTAGAATATCGCTTACAGAGAACATCATCGTGATGTCTTTAATGCCAACATATCCAGACGTATCACCCGATGCCAAAGTTGAGATCATCAGTTTAGGGAAGCCATAAGGCAGTGCTTGCATAACCTGAGTACAGTTAGTCGTCCCTTGTGTTCCACCAAGGCTGATAACGCCGTCTACGTCTCCTGATGTTATTTTTTCTAGCAAAATTTTTGTGGCGCCGCGCACCATGACCTCTGAGGCGGCCACACGGGACGGATTTATACGCAATTCTTCAAGCGTTCCCCCACCTTGTGCGGCGATCCTAGCGTTGCTGATATCAACGGGGATATCCGCATCCTTAATCACACCAATATCCAACATGCGAACCTTGCCGCCCATGCGGATAATTTCATCTCGCAGATATGCGCACTCTTCGCCTTTGGTGTCTATAGTAGCGAGTATTGCAATTGTTTTTGCCATGCCGAGCTCCTACGCAGTAAACTTGAGAGACGTGAATTGATTGGCCGCAGCGCTTACGGCCCGCTCTATTGGAAGACGCTCGGTCGAAGACCCCGTCCAAAACCCGTGACCTGAGGTATGGTCGAGCATATATTGTGCATCTTCCGGCGTTTCCATAGCGGCGCCATGGCCAACCAAGATGATATCGGGATCAATCTTGCGCACTGCCTGATAAACATCTTCAGTTTCAGCCGCAGTGTCTTTAATGCTCATGCCATTATCATAACCAGAAAGGCCGCCCTTGGTGGTGCCGGCGTGATAGCAAAAAATATGTGGCCGAGCGCCTTCAACAATCGCAAGGCAATCTTCTTTGGTGAACCCAAGGCCGATGGACACCATGTCCATTTCATCGCGAACCAGCTTCAGCATGTCAATTTCATTTTGTAAGGTGATGCCAGCACTTGTCAAAACCGCAAATATTTCGCTATCCTTATCGACGTAGCTAATAGAGGGGCCAATGTTGGACACAGAGTTTACACCCATGCGCTTG
>CBFDBT010000250.1:0-2721 GCA_965603115.1 uncultured Alphaproteobacteria bacterium | reverse complement strand
AAGGGAACAATACAGCGGTTCAAAAGCTCGTCAGGACTAACGATTTGGCGGCCAAAATCATCAATGATGAAAGTTCCATTGATGGCTTTCATATGTAGAGGCGCTTCATAAAACTTACTGATAGGATTAAATTTCAAATCCAGCATTTCCATTGTCAGTTCACCACCTGTCATAACCATAGGTCTGCGACAGGAGGCATATCGGCCATCGGCTTGGCGACGAATAACGGATTTGCTGCGCTCATCGGCACCGGGGTCGATGTCAACCATCTCATGCACTGAGGAGTCGAAGACTTTTATGATGCTGCCATTCACCTCAATCGCGTAGGGAATATAAATAATGCCCTCATAAATCTTGGCAACTTTTTCTGCGACGGTTGTTTTACCGTTACCCGCCGGGCCATAAATCAAAATACTCATGCCTGAATTAATGGCAGGCCCTAAGCTTTTCGTAAAAGATTCAGGTACAATGATGTCATGAAAGGCATTTTCAATATCCATAGGAGACACACGTTCATCACCAATGGCCTGAAGTTTAGTTTGTTGCGCATAAATCTCGAGCGGCACTGGTGCAGGGCCAATATATTGGTTGATATCTAGGGCATCTTTGGCAAATTCTTTGCCTTGTGTAGTTAATTGATAACGAACAACACCTATTCCGACACTACTTGCCGTCATACCAGCGGATTCAATCAGTTTACGGTTTGACATATCTTGCAAGCATTCATCCAAAATCGCTGCTGATAATTTAGTCATTTCGGCTAACTGTGTTGTGGATTCCAAACTCTCTAAAAACATGCCTTTAGCAATCAATTGTGCAATAAGGGCAGGGTCTAGGCCTGTCTCTTCAACATTACGCGGTGCGCGGGGTTCGTAACTCATTCAAATAGCCTCATGATTTAGGTTTTAATGCCACAGTGATACTTTATACGCGCAACATATTACTTAAGGGTTACCAAACAGTTATTGAATGAAAAGGATATGCTTAAAAATTTAATAAATCACACTGCGTCAAAAACTCCCATTGCCAAGATCGTAAATATTACTACTGTGTTCAGTAAGCAAATAAAGGGGAGATAGCTAATGGTACATTCAGGGCAAAAACATGACCAACACAGCCAGCCGAAAAGCGATATTGAAATAGCACAAGAGGCTAGCATGCGTCCAATAATGGATGTGGCGCTCGATAAACTTAATATCGACGCAAGTAACCTAGAGCCTTATGGGCATTATAAAGCAAAACTAACCCTCGATTATATTGATAGCTTAAAGGATAGGCCTGATGGCAAGCTCATTCTAGTGACGGCTATTACGCCAACGCCTGCGGGTGAAGGTAAAACAACAACGTCTGTTGGCTTGGGTGATGCCCTGAACCATATTGGCAAAAAAGCAATGATGTGTTTGCGAGAGCCGAGCCTAGGTCCTTGTTTTGGCATGAAAGGTGGAGCCGCTGGCGGTGGCTATGCTCAGGTTGTGCCGATGGAAGATATTAACTTACATTTTACAGGTGATTTCCACGCGATTGGTGCAGCGAACAACTTGCTTGCCGCTCTTATCGATAACCACGTTTATTGGCATCATAATGATAAAACTAAACTTGATAATCGCCGTATCACTTGGCGGCGTGCGGTAGATATAAATGATAGATCGCTACGCCAAATTACAACATCTCTTGGCGGAGTTGCTAACGGTGCGCCGCGTGAAGCAGGCTTTGACATCACAGTCGCTTCAGAGGTGATGGCAATTTTATGCCTTGCGACGGATATTGAAGATTTAAAACGTCGTCTTGGCAATATTATCATTGGATACACTCTTGATAAAAGACCGGTGCTCGCAAAAGAGATTAAGGCTGAAGGCGCGATGACGGCATTATTGAAAGATGCAATGGAGCCAAATTTGGTGCAAACACTAGAAAATAATCCAGCCTTCATTCATGGCGGTCCCTTCGCCAATATTGCCCATGGGTGCAATACATTAATTGCAACTAAAACAGCGCTCAAGCTGGCTGATTATGTCGTAACAGAAGCAGGGTTTGGCGCTGATCTGGGGGCTGAGAAATTTTTTGATATCAAATGTCGTAAGGGTGACCTTAAACCTGAAGCGGCTGTGCTGGTAGCTACAATCAGGGCTCTTAAGATGCATGGCGGTGTTGAAAAAGACAGTCTTGGTGTTGAGAATTTAAAGGCTGTAGAAAAAGGCTGTGTTAACCTTAAGCGACACATTAAAAATCTCAGGCGTTTTGGCGTGAAAGTCATTGTCGCTGTCAATCGCTTTTCAGCTGATACACCAGCCGAGGTCAAGATCTTGCAGGATATTTGTGATAAAATGGGCGTGACGGCGATAGAGGCTGACCACTGGGGAAGTGGCGGAGTGGGTGCTGAAGATTTGGCGCGAGCTGTTGTTGACCTGTTGGATAAAGGCGAGAGTGACTTTAAACCGCTTTATCCTGATGGAATGCATCTATGGAATAAAATCCATATGGTTGCAACCGAGCTTTATGGAGCTAGCGAAATAATAGCGGATAAAAAGGTGCGTCAGCAAATAGCGGATATGCAGGAAGAATATGGGCACTTTCCGGTTTGTATTGCCAAGACTCAATATAGCTTTTCTACCGATCCGGGTCTAAAGGGCGCGCCGAGTGGTCATGTGGTTCCTATCAGTGAAGTGCGCTTGTCTGCCGGTGCTGAATTTTTAGTTGTTGTTTGCGGTGATATCATGACCA
>CBFDBT010000249.1:0-2785 GCA_965603115.1 uncultured Alphaproteobacteria bacterium | reverse complement strand
TATATATCCTCGACAGACATCGCTTGGTTAGCCTTTATTTTTGCAGCCAGTGTCTTGGCATAGGCTTTAGACGTGTAGGTAGAGATAGGCACATCATAAAAATCAGGATCTCCCAGATGCTCACTGCGGTCGGCGTAGGCGTGCTTGAAAATTTCAGCGATAACATGGGTTGCAGCAGCGCTGCCAGAGCCCATTTTTTTAATGTCATATTCATTGAGAACATTAAAGGCCAATGCCATCAAAACACCGCCCCCTGATGGTGGTGGCATCATGTCGATTTGGGTGTCGCGGTAGTTAACACTAATCACTTTACGCACAGCCACTTTGTAAGATGCTAAATCTTCAAGCGTTATAAGGCCGCCATTTTTTTTCATGTCGGCTGCAAAGCGCTTGGCGATCTTGCCCTTGTAAAAAGCATCTGCTCCGCCTTTTTGAATTTGCTTGAGGGACCAAGCCAGTTCTGGCTGCTTCAACGTATCGCCCGCTTCATATTCTGCACCGTCAGTTTTGAAGAAAGCACGCTTACTCGCAGGATATGTTTTCATGTTCCATGCTTGGCTTTTCAACACATTGGATAGGTCATAGCTGACTTTGATGCCTCTTTCCGCCAGCGCGATTGCCGGGGCCACAACTTCCCTCCATTTTAATTTGCCAAATCGTTTATGGGCTTCATATAGACCCGCCACTGTACCCGGCACAGCAGGAGCCAGATATCCGAAGCGGCTTTTACTGCGATCTACACGACCATTCTCACCCTTATAAATTTCCAGCGAAGAGGCGAGAGGCGCGATGGAGCGATAATCAAGAGCTACCGTGGTATCGCTATCTGCCATGCGCACTAGCATAAAGCCACCACCACCAATATTACCGGCCCGAGGTACTGAAACGGCAAGCGCAAAACCGGTTGCCACAGCTGCGTCAACAGCATTGCCGCCCTTGGCTAGAATGTTAGCTCCGACATCTGTAGCGATATGGTTCTGGCTTGCGACCATGCCACCGTTGGACATGATGGGGTGATGGATCGAATTGTAACGGATGATGGACTGACTTGGCCGGTCCTGTGCTCCCAGTGGCATGAAGACGGTTAAAGATACTATAAAAAATAGGCTGGATATAAGTCTTAGTGTCATTACGCTCTCCGTTACTACTATATGTTAAATTATCCCCATAACTCTCGTGGTGGTTCGCTCATCATGCTGCCATTATAGGTGATGGGCGTGGACCTGTCCTCGGCAAGTAACAAGGGTCCGTCTAGATCAACTATCGCCGCCCCCTTGGCGAGCACCATTGCTGGCGCCATCGCCAGGCTGGAGCCAACCATGCAGCCGATCATAACTTTTTTACCATCGTTTTCGGCCATTTTTTTCAGCTTTAATGCTTCGGTCAGTCCACCAGTCTTGTCCAGCTTGATATTGATCATGTCATAGCGGTCCTTAAAGTTATGGTAACTGTCACTGGCGTGGCAGCTTTCATCAGCTATTAGAGGAATAGGGCACTTAATACCCGCTAGTGCTGCATCATCTGCCGCGGGCAACGGTTGCTCAATCGCTACAACGCCCAGCTTCTGCAACGCAGGGACAATAGCTTGAAACGACTCTATATCCCAACCTTCATTGGCATCGACCATCAGGTCAGCCTCCGGCGCCCCTTCACGCACAGCCTGCACCCGCCTTAAGTCCTGGGGGCCAGCGAGCTTGAGTTTCAAGAGTGGTCGCGTGGCATTCTCGCGTGCTTTTTCCCGCATCACATCAGGTTCGTCGAGAGAGACAGTGTAAGCTGTCACCACCCCTTGCGGCGATGGCAAATCTAATAATTCCCAGGCTCGTTTACCAGCGCGTTTAGCTTCCAGGTCCCAAAAGGCACAATCTAGTGCGTTACGCGCAGCACCTGCGGGTAGGGCATCTTGCAAACTCTGCCGGCTTAGGCCTGCCAGTAGCTGATCCCTCATGGTCTCAATATCAGCCACTACGCCTTCACTGCTTTCACCGTAGCGGGGGTAGGGTACACATTCGCCACGACCACGGTATTGCCCGTCGTCAAGTGTGACACTCACGACCTTAGACTGAGTACGTGAACCGCGAGAAATACGAAAGATACCATCAGTTTTAAAACTTTCAGCGGTGACGGTAAGTTTCAACATTAAGAAAATTCCGCGATAATTTTGTTGGTGCCGTGAGCGTAAGGGTCGACAGCTGGCAAGCCGTGAGCATCTTCGAGTGTTTTAAGATAGCCCTCGACCTCAGATGGATCCATATTGGATGTATTGATGCTGATACCGACAAAATTGGCATCGGCATTGACCATACGAGCAAGGTCAGTTCCAAGGCGGATAATATCTGTGATGGCGGGTAGCGGCTGATGGGGCAGTCCGCGCATATGGGTTCGGGTGGGCTCGTGGCATAGGACCAGTGCATCCGGCTGACCACCGTGGATAAGACCCATAGTCACACCCGAATAAGATGGGTGACCAAGGGAGCCCTGTCCTTCAATAATATCCCAGTGATCAGCATCATTCTCAGGGGTCAGCGTTTCAACCGAACCGGCAAGAAAATCAGATACCACAGCATCAACAGAGGCGCCGGTTCCGGCGATTAAAATGCCGGTTTGCCCTGTCGCGCGAAAGGTGGCTTTCATGCCGCGGGCTTTCATGTCACGCTCAAACGCCAGCGCGGTATACATTTTCCCGCAAGAGCAATCGGTGCCAAGTGGTAAAAGGCGCTTGCCGTTTCGTTTAGCTCCTGTGCCGATGGGGAAGGATTCTGTCGGGTGGCGTACATCAAATATC
>CBFDBT010000248.1:0-2825 GCA_965603115.1 uncultured Alphaproteobacteria bacterium | reverse complement strand
GGGCGTTATTCAAGACACGGCTTCTACCGCAACGCTCTGCGCTGTGCTCACCGCCCGCGAGCGCGCCACCGCGTGGCAAAGCAATAGCACAGGGCTCAAGGATCAGCCGCAGCTCACCTATTATACATCGTCTGAAAGCCATTCATCAGTGATGAAAGCCATTCGCATAGCCGGAATTGGTGACGAAGCCCTGCGCTCTGTTCCCTTGGGTGACGATCTGGCTATGGACGCTGAAGCGCTTAAAGGCATGATTGCGGATGATATTTTGGCGGGCAAAAAGCCAGCGGGCATTGTCGCCACTGTCGGCACCACCAGCACGGGGGCTTGTGATCCAATTAGAGCCATTGGCGAGATAGCAACCGCGCATAACATTCATTTGCATGTGGATAGTGCTTGGGCCGGCAGTGCCATGATCTGCCCTGAATTTCGTCATATGATTGATGGCCTTGAGCTGGCTGATAGTTTTGTCTCCAACCCGCACAAGTGGCTGATGACCAATTTTGATTGCTCGGTGTATTATGTCAAAGACTCTGAGAGTTTGAAGCGGACATTTTCTATTTTGCCAGCTTACCTTAAAACTAAAGAAACAGGTAAGGTAACCGATTACCGCGATTGGGGTATTCAGCTTGGGCGACGCTTTAGAGCGTTAAAGCTGTGGTTTGTCATGCGCTCTTATGGTGTGTCGGGATTGCAAGATATTATCCGTAATCATATTGATTGGGCGCAGGATCTCGCCCAAATCATTGAACAGGATAGTGATTTTGAAATTGTCACAGGGCCAAACCTTTCTCTTATTTGTTTTCGAGTCGCCTCACAAGATGGTGAGCAAAGTGATAGTTTAACCGAAAAGCTTGTGCAAATTATTAATGATGATGGTTATACCTATGTCACGAGAACTATCGTTAAGGGTCGCCCTGCTATACGCATTCAAATAGGCCAGACACAAGTGACATGGCAGGATGTTCAAGACGCCTGGGAGCATATTAAAGGACTGAAAAACAAGCTTGTTAGCTGATTTCATAGGGCCTGCGACACTTTGACTACTTTCTTGTTTATTAGATTTTTATGATATTGAAATTCATGAAGGGATGGGACTTGCTGCACCGTTTTTTATTAATAGGTGCAAAACGTTCTGTTGTTTATAAACGTTTGATTAAGATCAAATAAATATATTTATCAATATGGTTGTTTGAAATGAAATTGGTGATTAAACTATTTTCAAGGTTAAATGAGGTTAACTACAATATCTAGGGGACAAGGATATGTCACAAGCGGGCAGTATTTCATCTGGTGGTGAAGCAAAATCAAAAATTAGCATGATCATATTCCTATCGCTTTTCAGCGCAGGAGCTCTGGGAGCATTTTATATTGCGACCAATGCATGGGACGATGTCATGCGATTTCACACTTCGCTTATCGCTATTTTCTTCGTTGGAAGTGTATTGTGGCTTGGCAATCGCCGCAAGAAAGCACTAGCGACCACCGGCTATATGGACGATGTGATAAAGGCTGGCGCTATAGCGTCAACATTTTGGGGTGTGGTCGGTTTTCTCGTTGGTTTGGTCATCGCCCTTCAGCTTGCGTTCCCAGCATTAAACTTTGATATTGCATATACTAATTTCGGGCGTTTGCGGCCTCTTCATACCAGTGCTGTGATTTTTGCTTTTGGTGGCAATGTCTTACTTGCGACATCATTTTATGTGGTTCAGCGCACCTGTAGGGCGCGCCTGTGGGGTGGCGATCTGGCTTGGTTTGTTTTCTGGGGTTACCAACTCTTTATCGTGCTTGCAGCCACGGGCTATGTATTGGGTGTTACCACAGGTAAAGAATATAACGAGCCAGAATGGTATACAGATATTTGGCTGACCATAGTTTGGGTTGCCTATTTAGCCGTTTTCCTTGGCACATTGACACGCCGTAAAGAGCCGCATATTTATGTAGCCAACTGGTTTTACTTGGCCTTTATCGTTACTGTTGCCATGCTGCATCTTATTAATAATTTTTCTATTCCGCTTTCTTTGTTTTCTAGCCAATCGGTCGGATTTTATTCAGGTGTTCAAGATGCGCTTATACAGTGGTGGTATGGTCACAATGCTGTAGGATTTTTCCTCACTGCTGGTTTCTTGGCTATCATGTATTATTTTATTCCCAAGCGGGTTAACCGTCCTATCTTTAGTTATAAGCTCTCAATCATTCACTTTTGGGCGATTATTTTCTTATACATTTGGGCGGGACCGCATCACTTACATTATACAGCACTGCCAGATTGGGCGCAGACACTTGGTATGGTGTTTTCGATCATATTGTGGATGCCGAGCTGGGGCGGTATGATAAATGGCCTGATGACGCTATCAGGAGCTTGGGATAAGCTCAGGACAGACCCTGTTGTTCGCATGCTCGTGGTCTCTGTTGCCTTTTACGGCATGTCAACTTTTGAAGGACCTGTGATGTCGATCAAAGCGGTGAACTCACTCAGTCACTATACTGATTGGACCGTTGGTCATGTGCACTCTGGGGCCCTTGGTTGGGTTGGTTTTGTTAGCTTTGGTGCTCTCTATTGCTTGGTGCCTTGGCTTTGGGGACGAAAGCGGCTTTACAGCGAAAAGCTTGTTGAATGGCATTTCTGGATCGCGACGCTTGGTATAGTTGTCTATATTTCGGCTATGTGGGTAAGCGGTATCATGCAGGGTCTTATGTGGCGTGCGTATGATGCACTTGGCTTCCTAGAGTATAGCTTTGCAGAAACTGTTGAGCAGATGCATCCATATTATGTCATTCGGGCACTTGGAGGCGCGATGTTTGTAGCAGGCTCGCTCATCATGGCT
>CBFDBT010000247.1:0-2889 GCA_965603115.1 uncultured Alphaproteobacteria bacterium | reverse complement strand
ACCGATTCCGCCTATTATAATTATGATGGTGTACCAGTGCGCACCAAGGAAGTCGCAGCCCAAGAAGGTGAAGCTGCAGCGAAGATACTGGGAGTAAAAAAGTTACTTCAAATGGGTTTGGAAACAAAGACATTGAATTATAGTTTTGAGCTTATAGAAACCATTAATCAAATTATAGATGAACATAAAATTGAGTTGGTATACACGCATTGGGATAAAGATGTTCATCAGGATCACAGTGCAATTGGCAAGGCTACATTTAATGCTGCTCGGCATGTGAAGAATCTACTTATGTATCGTAGTAATTGGTATCATACTTCGACAGAATTTCGTGGAAACTATTACTCTGACATCAGTGGCTATATGGATATAAAAGTAGCTTCGGTAGAAGCTCATGCCAATGAAGTGAAAAAATTTGGACCCAAATGGATACAGTTCTTTAAAAATGAAAATGAAAATGCGGGTCAAAAAATTGGCTGTGAATATGCAGAGTGCTTTGAAATTGTTAAAGTATTAGTATAGGCATGGCGCAACCGCAGTCTCTTGAAGAAACTCTCACGATAGCAAGTGAAAAAAAACATGTTCTCCTGACGGGGGGAGGAACAAGTGCCATATATGCCGCCTTGCTTGTGAGTGATATACCTAAAGGTTCATATATCGCGGTTCCCAATATCTCATGCCCTGATCCAGTTTATGCGCTCATATGGGCGGGGTATAAACCCTATTTTATTGATGTGAATGAAGACGATTATAATATTGATGTTACGCAGCTTGAGCAGGTTGCTTCTGCAGGCCGTATTAAAGGGGTAATAGCAATACATCTATTTGGTAATCCGTGCCAAATAGATCGGGTAAAAGCAATATGCGACGAATATAAGGTATTTTTAATCGAGGATTGCGCTCAGGCTTTGGGTAATGAGTATGAAGGCAGGCCATTAGGCAGCTTCGGGGATGTTAGTATTTATTCTTTTGGGAATGGTAAAATTTTGGAAGTTGGGCATGGCGGATCTCTGCAAACTGATGATACTGAGCTTTATCATCGCGCTAAAGCTATCCAATCACAATTGCCGCCCTTTAATGAAGACAGTCATGCCAAATTAGCTCGAAGTCACCGTAACTTATATTATAAATTATATAATGCTGCTTTAAAATTCCCATTTCTGGATATCTTAAACCGGATATTTATTTACAGATATAAGGATTATTATCTACTTCAATTCAATGAAAATTATCGATCAAAAATATTGATTGCATTGCAAGAGCTTCACGAGAATAGATGTTCAAGGATTGAGATTGTAAAACGATATATAAAGGCGTTGAACGCACGCAAAAATATTAACCTACCGCGATTGCACAATGTGGATAATGCGCTATCGCGTCTTACTATTCGCATTAATAATAGTGAGAAAATTTCGGCTAAAATCAGAGAATTGAACATCTCGTCTAATACGATGTACCCACCATTGGCGAGCAGATTTCAATTGTTTTTCAATAAAAGAAAATTAGAAAAATCTTTGAAATTAAGAGGGCGTTTGTTAAACTTTTGGACTAATGAAATATCTAATCAGGATATTGATAAAGCGATAAATTTCTTACGTGATGCTGGATATGAATAAAGACTAATATACGGATTGGCTCCATGCTAGAAAAATACTAGCGCTATGTGGAAGTTTATACTTTACTGATTCACAAATTTAGGATGGGGGATATATTTTGGCGAGAGACCAATCATTCGACCCGCTTTGGGAAACACTATATTCTTCTAGCGATGGCAAGCATTTGAACAAATACCCCTATGGTGTTTTAGTTTCCGTCTTTTTTCAAAACTTAAAGCATATTAAAACGGAATCAATAAAATATAATGTTCTTGAGGTTGGTTGTGGGGTAGGGAATAACCTTCCAGTGTTTTTGAATGAAGGGTTTGAATGTTATGGTATTGATGGGTCCCCTTCTGTTATCGAGATAGCGCAAAAAAGGTTATCGAATTGGAATAAAAGCCTTCATTTAGATGTCGGTGACCTGGTCAATTTACCATACTCTTCGAATTTTTTTGATATTGTAGTCGACCGTCAGGCCATCTACGCAAATACAAAAGAAAATATAGGCATCATTTTTGATGAAGTTTCGCGGATTTTAAAACCTGGAGGAATTTTCATTAGCTTTCTATACAATACTAATGACTATCATATGGATATGATAAGATCCGACGAAGGTTTTGCTGAAGCAATAGAAGAGAACACATATACAAACTTTAAAGGGGGCACCTTTGAAGGAGCCGGGATCACACATTTTTTTACTTGTGAAGAAATATTAGATTTGTGTTCAGATAGACTTGAGGTGATTTCTCTTTCTGAAAGCCGAAAAGATGCAATTTATCCAAAAAACTACAATGAATTAGCAGAGTTTATTCTTATTGCTAGAAAAATGTAAAATACTCGTGACTTATAAGGTGAATAAATGACCAAAGAATATTATGTAGTCTTGCATCATGCAAAGAAAAACATAGGAGACTTTCTAATTCGCGACCGTGCGCGCAAGCTATTAGAGTTTGTGAGATCCGATAGGGAACTTGTCGAGTTTCCGTCTTGGCTTCCCTTGGATGAACACCTTGAAGTGCTTAATGGCGCTAAGGCCTTGATCATAATGGGTGGGCCTGGACTTCAGGGCCTTTATCCAGAAAGCTATCCTTTGGTTAAAAGCCTGAGTGATTTGAAGGTACCAATCGTTTTGATGGGTATAGGTAGTTATTTTAGAGTTTTTAATCAGCGAAGCATAAAAGAATTTAAATTTTCAGAATCAACAAAAGAATTTCTCGACCATGTTAAATTTATTGGAGTTAGTGATAGTTTTAAAAAAGAGTTTTTCGATGGACACAATATATCATCCTCT
>CBFDBT010000246.1:0-2898 GCA_965603115.1 uncultured Alphaproteobacteria bacterium | reverse complement strand
GGTATGGATATGGGTATTGTCAATGCTGGACAATTAACGGTTTACGCGGATATTCCGGCTGAGCTTAAAGAGCGAGCTGAAGATGTCATTCTTAACCGCAGGGACGATGCAACAGAACGATTACTGGATGTTGCAGACCAAGTGCAAGGCCAGGCGAAAGAAAATAAAGAAGATCTGTCATGGAGAGAGGAGCCGGTAGAAAAACGGCTCGAGCACGCGCTGGTTAAAGGCATTGCGGACTATATTGTTGAAGACAGCGAAGAGGCCAGGCAGCAATATGATCGACCTATCGAAGTGATCGAAGGGCCACTGATGGACGGCATGAACCGCGTTGGTGATTTGTTTGGCTCGGGCCAGATGTTCTTGCCGCAAGTGGTGAAGTCCGCGCGGGTGATGAAACGCTCCGTTGCGCACCTTCAGCCGTTCATTGAAGCTGAAAAAGAAGAGGGTGCCAAAGCCAAAGGCAAAATCCTTATGGCAACGGTTAAGGGCGATGTGCATGATATCGGTAAAAATATCGTTGGCGTGGTTTTGCAGTGCAATAACTATGAGGTGATTGACTTGGGCGTTATGGTGCCTTGGTCAGATATTTTACAAAAAGCGGCCGAGCATGATGTTGATATTATTGGTCTATCAGGCCTTATCACGCCCTCATTGGACGAGATGTGCACTGTTGCCGCTGAAATGGAGCGTAAAGGCCTTAAAACACCGCTTATGATAGGTGGAGCTACCACCAGTAAAGTGCATACTGCTGTTAAGGTGATGCCTAACTATTCAGGCCCCTTGGTGCATGTGCTTGACGCATCGCGGGCGGTGGGTGTGGCTAGTACACTCTTGTCTCCTGAACATTGTGACGACTTTGTACGTGATATCGCCGATGAATATACTCTCGTGCGGGAAAAGCGTTTGGCAAATCCAAAAGGAGACCGTTTGATCAGCCTTGAGGCAGCGCGTGCCAATGCTAATGTGTTTGATTTTGCTACCACACCGCCACTTGCGCCCACATTCACAGGCACCAAGACTTTTGATGATTATCCACTGGCTGAACTGGTGGAGCGTATCGACTGGACTCCTTTTTTCAGAACGTGGGAGCTGGCCGGCAACTATCCCGCTCTTCTGCAAGATGATGTCGTTGGTGAAAGTGCGCGATCCCTTTTTGCCGACGCACAGGAAATGCTGGATAAAATTGTTGCGGAAAAATGGCTGACGGCGAAAGCGGTTATTGGCTTTTGGCCAGCCAATAGTGAGGGTGACGATGTGGTGCTGGAAAGCGGGGAGCGTTTCAGCTTTCTTCGCCAGCAAATCAACAAGAGAGAAGGCCGCGCCAATGCGTGTCTTGCGGATACCATTGCCCCAAGCGGTGTTGATGACTGGATTGGTGGTTTTGCCGTGACGGCGGGAATTGGTATCGAGGCCAAGCTTGCGGAGTTTGAAGCAACCCACGATGATTATCAATCAATCTTGCTCAAAGCGCTGGCGGACAGACTTGCAGAAGCCTTTGCAGAACATATGCACGAGCGCGTGCGTAAGGAGTTTTGGGGTTTTGCCAAGGGTGAAGACTTAAGCAACGAAGAGCTGATCAAAGAAAAATATCAGGGCATCAGGCCCGCGCCGGGCTATCCTGCTTGTCCTAACCACGGCGACAAACGCACTCTGTTTAATTTGCTGAATGCTGAGAAAGAAGCTGACATTACGCTGACGGAAAGCTTTGCCATGCTACCGACCGCTGCAGTGAGTGGCTTTTATTTTGCAAATCCTGAAGCTAAATATTTTGGGGTTGGTAAAATAGGCGAAGACCAGCTTTTGGATTTTGCTAAAAGGCAGGATATAGACCTTGAAGATGCCAGACGTTTACTGCGCCCAAATTTGGCGGACTGAGTTAAAATTTATATCGTAGTTTGTACGATCTCAAGTGAACCCCGGCCACTTTCCTTGGCAAGGTAAAGGGCTCTGTCGGCTTCAGCTATCATTTGCTCTGGCTCAATATCAGGGCTGTTGGTAAAAGAAAGCCCGATACTTGCGCCAAGCTCAAGGCTCAGACCATCAATTTCTATGACTTTATTCAAGGCTTCGAGTATACGGTGACAGGCTATAGTCGGCGGATTATCTGGCATAATATCGGTAAAGAGAACTGCAAATTCATCACCGCCTAGACGACAAGGCAAATCAATAGTTCTAATTTGGTCCCTTAGCGTATCGCCAACATATTGTAATATCTTGTCACCCATGGGGTGGCCGTATTCGTCGTTAATAGGTTTAAATTTATCAAGATCAATGATGGCTAAGCCAAGGCTTGTCTTATTACGAGTGTTGCGTTTTATCGCATCTTCAAATTTTGAATGGAAAGCATGTCGATTAGCAAGTCCGGTCAGGCTATCCGTTAAAGCCAATTGCCGCATATCTGCTTCAATTTCTTTTCGGTAAGTGATGTCTTGTGTAATTAGTATGTTTTGATCATTCGAAATAGGCACTTCCATGAAGGAAAGAAACGTCCCATTACCCAATTTAAAATCAGACTTTATGAGAGGCACTGATTTGTCTTTATCAGGGCTCATTTTTAGTTTTATAATCTCATCATAGGATTTCCAAAAACGAGGTGAGTGATGGCCCTCTCTTGACCGAAAATCATCTATCATCGCTTTCAGGGTTTTACCATTTTTGAATAGTTCTTTTTCATCAGTAATTCCAACCAGATTGATGGCCTGATGGTTTATTTGCACAATATTAGCTTGTTTATCCAAAACGGTGATGCCCAGCGGGATACCTTCTATGAGGTTACTCAAAAATTTATTTTGTTTTTCTGCTCTTTCCTTGGCGTAATAAACGTCTTCCATCAGTTGCACATTTTGCGCCGCAGCCTCTTCTACCATTTTTTTATCTTCTATAGCTTCATGAGCT
>CBFDBT010000245.1:0-3029 GCA_965603115.1 uncultured Alphaproteobacteria bacterium | reverse complement strand
GCTTAGGAGCGAGAGCGAAAGACATCAAAAATTTCACAATTATATTTCGGCAACTGCGGCCAATCTGATTGATAATTTTGTTCATGAATTACCTAGCCGACTTACGCAAATTAATGATAAAACCTCATGGGATAAAAACCTCTCTGTCAGCTGTAACATACCACTAATTGTGGAAAACCCTATCTTTATGAATAGATTAAGGACCAACCTTGGTCGTCGCACGGGCTTGTCCGGATCTATATCGAGCTTATTGAAATCGCTTCACTTAATTGAGGAGGAGTTATTGATGGAAACTGAAAAGAGCTAAGCTAGGAGTGAAATGATCATCACTCTAATATCAAAAATCATCAAAACTCATAGTCACGGAACATAAAAGAGTCCGCTTTGGGTCACAAGTGGGCACTTAAGAAAGCGAGTATATGCATTAGTCGCATCATTAAAACTCGCCAAAATACCTACACTATACTTCAATAATTATAATCAATATTTGATTCATATCCTTCTATTTGTCCCTAAACCTTGTATACTGAACCCAATAAAATTCTTATTACTCTAATTAAGAGGAAGGGTCTGATATGAGATATGTATCTTTTTTGATGGCTACTCTATTGTGTCTAACATTAACATCCTGCGATGCTGATACAGGGGCTTATCCTAAAGTAGCCAACCCACCTCCCTTTGACTATGCGGACGGAGAGGAACTTCGTTCTCGTATGCACCAGCTTGCTTTTGCAATACAAAGACTAGATGGGGCACTTTTGAATGAAAATGATGGGGGCGCACCAGACCAGCAATCTGTCATCGCCAACCTACGCCATATAGAGCGCATAGGCGAGAGCCTGCAAACTAGTGATCTCAACTCTAAACATCCCTTCCTGACAGAGAATATGGAGACATTTCTGGCTGACGTGAGAGAGGCTAAGCAGGATGCTTTAGGGAACAGTTATTACATGGCTGGTAGCATCGCTAGTGCTTGCGACAGTTGCCACGTTGCAAATTACTAGCTCGCCAATTAGCAGAGCGCAGAGGGATAGCAGATATTACAAATAAGGCTCGCACAGTGTATGGGCCTTTATTAGGTTCAAAGTATGTGCGTTTATCACCGGTATAATTTCACCAATTTATCGAGGAAATATTCGGTTTCTTTGATAGTCCCCAGAGACAATCTGCTCCAATTTTCACCCGCACCCTTATCGTCTCCAACTTTGATATGCTGGTCGAGCAAGGCTTTTTGATAGGCTTTAGTGTGCATGCCCGTTTCATGGATGAGAAAATTTGTATGTGATGGTAGATATTTTAAACCAAGCTTGTCGAGTGTCTTATAAACCGATTGTCTGGCTTGCTTGTTGGCTGCTAAGCACTTCTTGACATACGCCTGATCATCGAGCGCGGTGAGCGCGGCTTTTACACCTGCAATATTCAAATTCCACGATGAATACTGGCGTCGCACAAGCGCCATAATATCGGCATGTGCAATTCCAAAGCCAATGCGCATACCGGCCAGAGCATATACTTTTGAAAAAGTCCTCGCCACTATGAGATTTTTACGGCCCTCTTTTAACAAGCTCAGGGCACTTTCATACGACGCCTCTTCAACATAGTCATGATAGGCTTCGTCGATAATGAAAAAGACATTTTCCGGCGCGCGTTTTATCCACGCTGAAATATCCGATGATGCTGTTAGAGATGCTGTTGGGTTATTGGGGTTAACCAGATAAACCACCACAGGGCCATCAATTTTATTCGCCGCTGCTTCCATTGCATCAATATCAATGGCAAAATCAGCAGCCATAGGAATCCTCTTTAAGTTCAAGCCCCAATCGTCACAAAAAAGCTTAACCTGATAATAGGTGAGGGCAGGCTCTATAAAGGTCGCATTTTGACTTGCAAATGCCCTGACCACGGCTTCAATGATGCCTGTTGACCCGGCACCAATCGTTACATTATTGCCGGCAAAGCCTTCTAACTTTGCGATTTTCTGCTCAAGTTCAACAATATAGTCATCACCGTAGCGGTGACCTATACTAACAGCCTTTCGCGCAGCGTCTGCAGCAAGTGGTGACATGCCATAAGCATTTTCATTTTGATTTAACAAGAGCGGTTTAGCGGCACTGTAAAGGCCAGTGTCAGATGCAAACCCTATATTAGGAAAGCTCGCTACAGCCGCTGAAGCCGCAGTTATATTCAAAAAAGCCCGTCTATTGAAAACTGTCATTACATCTGTTCCTAATCGTTACATCGCTATTTTATCTGGATAGTAGAAAATAGCTTATACACTATTTATGATTAGGTCTAGCCAGACCAAAGCGGACATTGATGTATCGATGACTTTCTTGTAGCATTGCACACATAACACAATGAGGGAAAGGTCATGACGTCATACATATTTAAACCAGAAGAAGATATTAAGCTTCCGGAAGAGTCTACCGCAGCGATAGCCTACGCCTATCTTAGAGCCACAGAGGATAACGATCTTGCTACGGCACAGACATTACTTTCAGACACAATTTTGATGACCTTTCCAGGAAGGCTCGAATTTACCACGCTTGATCAATTTGTAACGTGGGCAGTGGGCTGCTTTAACTCAGTTAATAAAACATTTGAACGCTTCGATGAAGTCAGTAATGGAGAAGAAGCTGTAGTTTACTGCAAGGGCACATTGCGCGGTGAATATAGTGACGGTACATCTTTTTCTGGCGTTCGCTTCATTGACCGTTTCACCGTTGTGGGCGGTAAGATCACAGATCAGCATGTCTGGAACGATTTAGGCGCTGAATAATATCAGCATATGATAATACCTACTTAATGTTACTTTTGCTGTTTTCATTAAATTATGCTAGCCATTTAAAGATTAGAAATATGTGTTCTGAGTGGCTATGAGTTGAAAGGTTAGTAAATGTTATTAGATGACCCAACGGCACCACATCGCAATGACCTATCTGCAAGTGTTTTTGACATTACCGAGGTCACTGATGATATGAAAGGTTTAACTAATGGTCAAAAATATTTACTCGACTATTTTAATGGTA
>CBFDBT010000244.1:0-3037 GCA_965603115.1 uncultured Alphaproteobacteria bacterium | reverse complement strand
AAGACCAGCGCGATCAGCCAAATAAGTACTATTGGCAATAAAATACCCCCTGTGAGGGCTGACAAATTGTTTAAATCTAAGAGATAAGAGCTATCCATTTTTTGCTGAATTAGATAGATTGCGATAAAAACCCAGACGAGTGTTATGCCACTTGCGATAAGAAGGGGGCGAACTTTACGCATGGGTATGACTTTTCCATGGCTGTCTTCTAACGCAGAATTGTCATCTGGGTTAGTGTGCTCTTTTATATTAAACTCTGCTTTTGTCATACATGCTTCTCGATAAAGAGTTTTACAGTGTTGCTTTATTAATTTTAAAAACGATCTATAATTATGATATCTATTCTCATCATAAGGTCAACACTTGCTATTTACTAAAATTTTCGGTGTAATATGATATAACGTATGAATATCAATAAATAATTAAGGATTTATTGTGGCTAATAGAACTAATTCGCCTGAAAAAGCTAATATCAAAACCTCCGGCCGCCTTAGTAATGCACAGAGAGCTTACTTGGAGCGTGGCATTAACCAGCCCGGTGGTAAGTTGCCTCTTTTTGATGCTAATGGTTTGCGAATTAAAGCACAGACCATTCGGTCTTGTATAGAACATGGGTGGTGTGAACCATGGTATTCAAATCCAGTAAAGCCAGATTGGCTCGTTTGTCGCTTAACTGAAGGCGGAAATGCTATTTTGGTCAAAAGAAGCAAGTGATTCTAATAAAAGGATCATTTTAAATGAGCCAGAAATCATCAATTGCATCCTATGGTAATGTTGAAACCCTAATGGACTGGGATCATCTGCGGGAATTTGTGAGTAATGATAGGGATTTAGAAATTGAAATCCTTTCAATTTTTCTTGAAAATATTCCAGACTACATCCAAGAATTAGAAGCCTCAGATGTAAAAGAGTGGGCCGCAACATGTCACAAGGTAAAAGGTTCTGCTCGTGCTATTGGGGCTTGGGAACTTGCCTACCAAAGTGAGCTGGCTGAGTTTTCCTATCCACCTGAAATAGGTAGTCAAGAAAGAGCTATTATTATTGAAGGCCTAAAAGAAAAACTCAAGCCTTTGCAGCAAGCTATTTCTAATGAGCATGATGTCTTCAAACGATAATATAAGTAATGTTACATAATTCGATAACTTTCTATAAATGCTTGAATATTTGAAATTGATTGACTAATCTAATTTTGGAATATGTAGAGTATAAAAAGGGGTCACTCGGCATGGCTAGTTATGACTTTGATAGGCTGAAAGTATTGTTGGTTGAAGATAGTCCCTTCATCCAATCACTCTTGATTAATTCACTGAAAATTCTTGGTGTGGGAACCGTTATTCCAAAAGATGATGGTGGCGCTGCTATTGAGTTTTTAAAACTTGTTCAAAATGACCCCATGAAGGCCGGTGTCTCCAATATTGATATTGTGCTAACAAATTGGGATATGTCCCCAGTTGATGGCTTGATGCTTTTGCGTTGGATCAGACGGCACAAAGACAGTCCTGATCGTTTTGTTCCTGTGGTTATGATCACCGCTTACAGTGAGGTTGCCCGCGTTCGAGAAGCTCGCGAACTCGGTGTTACAGATATGCTTAGCAAGCCTTTTACAATCTCCAATGTAGGGGATAAATTGATAAATGTGATTGAGCGGCCGCGGCAATTCGTCCATACAAAAGCTTATTTTGGCCCAGATCGGCGTCGCCAAAAACGTGATATCGGCAATAGGCCAGAGCGCAGGAAATTAAATGACAAGAGTGAATGTGTGGAGGTGATCCGTGGGTAAGCAGCCAGTAACCGTACGTCTATATAGATTTCAAAACCGATTGAAAGAGCGTTGTGCTGGTTTATCTTCAGGAACTACGACCATTTCACCCGAAGCGATTGCTGCTGCTGAGGGAATGCTTGAGAAAATGGCTGAGGATTACCCTGACTGGGTCTCTGCTTTGCTTTTAACGCTCCAGGAAAAGCATAGTCGCTGTGTTGATACACCAGAAGATAGAAAAGAATTATTCATAGAAATAAACAGCATTGCCCATGACATGAAGGGTCAGGGCGGCACATTTGGTTATCCTCTTATGACTCATTTCGCTGATAGTTTGCACACTATTACGGATGGTCGCGGCAAGTATACTGATAATCAAATTGAACTGGTTAAATCTCACCTTGATGCTATGCGTGCGGTCATCAAGGCGCGTCTAAAAGGCGATGGTGGCCCTATTGGTAAAGAATTAACTGAGACTTTGGATAAGGCTCTTGAAAAATACACTAAAGCTGCTGAAGAAGAAGATTAGTCTAACTTCTTTTAAAATATGGACGGCATATTAATAGTGTAAATGCAAGCCGGCCAATCATAACGCATGACTAGATATTTACTATATATATTTGGAATTTTCTTGATGGGATTCGTTGATTATGCGTGTCTTTGGTATAGTTATGATAACGGTTGTACCAACACCAAGTTCACTCTCAATATTTAAAGAGCCTTGATGCATTTCTATGAACGATTGCACTAGTGGTAGGCCCAATCCGGTTCCACCTTGTTTTTTGGTGAGGTGGTTTTCAACTTGTGAAAATGGCTCCAATACCTTCGTAAGGTCGCTTTCTTTTATTCCAATGCCTGTATCTGAAAATTTAATCGTAATACCATCTTCTTCACTATACTGAGATGTTACGGTTACTGTACCGCCAGGTTCGGTAAACTTTATACTATTGTGCAATAAATTTGTGAAAATTTGCTTGAAAATACGTTCATCAACTTCAATTTTATTGTCGACGAGCATTTCGCATACAATAGTAATTTCTTTATCCTTAGCTGTGTCCATGATGAGTGGTGCACAATTGTCCCAAATTTGCTGTAAATCAGTTATGGTCTCAAAGAGGTTGGTTTTGCCAGACTCAATTTTGGCATGGTCAAGAAGATCATTCAAGAGGTGAACGGCCACGACAATTTGTATTACGAGATCTGCAACGAACCGTACTGCGACGAAGCGACCATTGAGTGGCAGCATCACATCGCGGAACTGATTCTCGAGGAGGAAAC
>CBFDBT010000243.1:0-3051 GCA_965603115.1 uncultured Alphaproteobacteria bacterium | reverse complement strand
CTTTTTTATATTGGTCTTCCGTGATTGGATAATGGCTTCTGCGTGTTAGCGCATCGCCTGTCCACCAACCACCGAGAGGGTCAACATAAACCGGCAATCCAATATAAAGTGTTGGGTTTAATGCTTCCAAAAACTGCAAACCAGTTAACACAGAGACGTCATGCTCAACACTGCGCCCGCCAAATATAACGGCAACTATTTTTTTATCTGTCATTCTTCACCCCAGAGACAAGAGAGTAGCTTTAAAGTTTGTAACCAAAAGACCGCGCGCATTCAAAGGAAAAGCGGTAATTAGTGAATTTTACTATATTTTGACAATGTGTTAATGCGCGAAAATGGCAAAATTACGCCAAGACGGCAAAGTATAACGAGATAAAATCTCCTCAATAACAAAATGGTTAACAAATAGTTAATTTTATGCTACAGTTCTCTGGATATGGGGGACAATCGCACATGTTTAGTTTTCGCTGGCACAAGGAGAAGCCTAGTGATTAGACGTATTCCATTGCCTGTATCGGCCCCTTGTAAATTTGCATATGACTATTGGCGGTCAAAATGCAGTGATGACTATTTTCCAACGAGGAAGGATATAGTTCCAAACGAAATAAAGCGTATTCTGCCTTATGTATCAATGATCGATGTTGTCGACCATGGTAAAGATTTTCGCGTGCGCCTTATCGGATCCGAGATGCAAAGATATTTAGGGCGAAACTGCACAGATGAATTTATATCGATGGATATGGGTTTTAAGAGAAAGCTCTATGAACCTTGGTTTCGTTCTCTTTTGAGCAAAAAAAGTGTCTTAATAGGCACTATCAATTCAGGCGATGAGGATACAGAGCTAGCCTTTGATCGTGAGCTTATTTCGATGCCCCTAATGAATGCTGAGCAAAGTGAGGTTATCCTCATTCTCAATGTGATGGTGCGGACCAACCATTGGTCAAAACATGTACCAGAGTTTGTGAAGCCAGCATCAGAGACTTTTCATAAAAATTAACGCCTATCAACATTCTATATAGAAAACAGGGTGGGCAATTGCCTATGCTTGAGCTATACAAAATTCCTCCCGTATAAATATCTTGAGGCAAACGCATGAGCGATATTAAAAAATTAGAAAAACAAATTGCGGATATGCAAAGCAACTACACCCATCAACAGGAAATCATCGATAGTTTAAATGATACTGTGGTAAAGCAATGGGAAGCCATCGATTCATTAGCCAAAATTGTCAACCAATGTGTCGATCAAATTTCATCCGTGAACAATAGTCTGGAAGGTGAGAGCGCAGATCCGCCCCCTCCACATTATTGAGATTCGGTCCCTGTACCATTATTTCTTACTCGATCATTTGGGCATAGCCAATGATTGCATAAAGGGGGAGAGTGAAACTCGTGGCTCATATTGGTAGAAAAATCTGTTAATATGAATTAAGGCCCCACGACAAAACATGGGGCCTTAAAAAACTGTTGAACCTTTTAAGCGACTTCAAACAATCCAGCCGCGCCCATACCGCCGCCAACACACATGGTGCAAACAACATATTTCACACCGCGCCGCTTGCCCTCGATAAGTGCGTGACCAACCATACGGCTACCCGACATGCCAAAAGGATGGCCAATGGATATAGAACCACCGTTCACATTGAGAATATCATTATCAATACCGAGTTTGTCACGGCAATAAAGCACCTGAACTGCAAAAGCTTCATTGAGCTCCCACAAGCCAATATCATCCATGGTCAGGCCATTAGCTTTCAAAAGCTTGGGCACGGCATAAATCGGGCCAATACCCATTTCATCTGGCTCGCACCCTGCAACAGCAATGCCACGGTATATACCAAGCGGAGAAAGACCGCGGCGCTCGGCTTCCTTAGCTTCCATCAGCACATTGGCTGATGCTGCATCAGAAAGCTGAGAAGCATTACCAGCTGTGATGCAGCCACCTTCAACGACGGGCTTGAGGCCTTGCAGTCCCTCTAGTGTGGTTTCAGGGCGATTACCCTCATCCTTTTCAAGCGTTACATCTTTAAAGGATATTTCTTTGGTTTCTTTGTCCATGACGCCCATTGAGGCACTCATGGCTACGATCTCATCATCGAAAGCGCCTTTTGCTTGCGCGGCAGCCGTGCGCATTTGTGACTGGTAGCCATATTCGTCCTGAGCTTGCCGTGAAATACCATAGCGGTTGGCAACAACCTCAGCGGTTTGAATCATCGGCATATAAATATCAGGATGCTTCTTGATAAGATCTTCGTCTCTGGCGCGGTCCATGCGTTTGTTCTTGTTGGCCACCAGAGAAATGCTTTCAACGCCTCCGCCAATAGCAACAGTCATGCCATCAGAGATAATCTGCTTGGCAGCGATTGCCACGGCCATCATGCCGGAAGAACACTGGCGGTCAACACTCATACCGGAAACTGTAACAGGCAGATCACCAGCAAGCGCAGCTTGTCTCGCAACATTTTGACCTGTTGAGCCTTCACCCATGGCAGCACCAAAAATTACATCATCAACTTCGGCAGGGTCCACGCCTGACCTTGCAACGGCGTGACGGATGGCGTGGCCACCCAACTGTTGGGCTTGGGTATTATTAAAAGCGCCGCGATGGGCACGGCCAATTGGGGTGCGGGCGGTTGATACGATAACAGCTTCACGCATGGTGATCTCCTTTGTTAATTATAGCTCCATAAATATAAAGCTATGGGGTCTTTAATTTCTTCTACTTGAGGGTAGTTTAAGCGTCTTCCTTGAGTATCAGATCTGAGTAATGTTCTTGCAGACCTTTTTTGTCAACTTTATTAGTGCCAATAATAGGCAGAAGCTCACTTTGAACCCACAGACGGCGCGGCACTTTAAAATGCGCTATATGTTCGCCTAAATAAGCTTTCATGGCATCAGCGGTGATAGCCTCATCATTAACCTGAATGACAGCACCAACAATTTCACCCATGCGCTCATCGGGCAGTGCAAATACACAGGCATCGAGCACATTTTTATGTTGGGTTAATGCACTTTCCACCTCTAGTGTGCTGATATTTTCGCCACCACTAAT
>CBFDBT010000242.1:0-3094 GCA_965603115.1 uncultured Alphaproteobacteria bacterium | reverse complement strand
AACTTTCTCGCTCCCCCATGCCTCTGCCTAAATTATGGCTTAATCCTGATGTAAAAGATATCTTTGGCTTTTCGTATGATGATATCCGTATTGATGGTTATGAAAGTCACGCACATATTAAGGGTGAGGTTGCCGTATGATCGTATCAATCATTGTAGCCATGGGACATAACAGGGTAATCGGTTTAAATAACCAATTGCCGTGGTTATTGCCTGAGGATTTAAAGTTTTTTAAAGCGACGACTATGGGCAAGCCCGTTATCATGGGTCGCAAAACGTTTGAGAGCATTGGCAGGGCTTTGCCGGGGCGTACCAATATCGTCATTACGCGTAATAAAAAGTGGAAACAAGATGGTGTGAAAGTTGTTCACACCATGGAGAAAGCTTTTAAGGTAGCTGCTAAAGACAAGACTGAAGAAGTTATGGTCATTGGTGGTGCACAAATATATGCCGAAGCGCTTGACCGCGCCCAAAGACTTTATATCACCGAAGTTGATATTGATGTAGAGGGGGATGCTTTTTTCCCAGATAAAAGCGGTCAATGGAAGGAGGTGAGCCGTAAAGCTCACCCCAGTGAAGCTGATAAACCAGCCTATGCTTTTGTAAAGTTAGAACGCTAAGAGATTTTCTCTTTTACTTTAGCAGCAATCGCCATATAGGCCGCAGTTTGCGGGCTATCAGGTTTGAGGTCGGTTATGGGTGTTCCAGCGTCCGATAGGGCGCGAATATCCATATGCAGTGGAATTTCTCCCAAAAAGTCAACGCCGAGTTCTTTAGCCGTTTCAGCAGCGCCGCCATGGCCAAAGATATGGCTTTCTTCACCGCATTTAGGGCAAGCAAAGCTCGACATATTTTCAACAAGGCCAAGTACATCTACGCTTGTTTTTTCAAACATTTGCATGCCTTTTCGCGCGTCAATCAAAGCTAGATCTTGTGGAGTGGAAACGATAACAGCGCCGTCGACCGGCACTGTCTGAATAAGAGATAGTTGTACATCGCCGGTTCCGGGCGGTAAGTCTAGTACGAGGACATCAAGCTCGCCCCACGCAACGTCTTTAAGCAGTTGGTTTGTAGCGCTCATAACCCTAGGGCCACGCCACACAATGGCTTCGTCTTTTTTGGTCAATAGACCTATTGACATGGCTTTTATGCCTAAAACTTCAGCTGGAATGATTTTATCGTCATCATTTAGATGTAGGCGTTGGCCTTCAATGCCAAATAACTTTGGTAAACTTGGCCCAAAAATATCAAGATCCAGCAAGCCAACACTTAATCCCATATTTTTAAGGGATAGAGCAAGGTTAACTGACGTTGTGGACTTACCAACTCCGCCTTTGCCGCTGGCAACAGCAATGATAGTCTTTACGCCGGGCAGGGCGTTTGGTGTTGGCGCTGCTGGTGCCTGTGGTGTGGCTGGCGCATTGACCTCATCAGAAGACCGTCGCTCAGCAGTTAACATGACATGTACAGTTTCGACGCCATTTAAGGCTTTGAGTGTGTTTTCACATTCGACTCGCATTGGCTCATAGTTACGAGCATCTGCGGTGCCAACATCTAAAATACAGCTGACCGTGGAGTCATTGACATGGATTTTTTTGACAAAGCCAGCCTCTAAAACATTTTTGCCGCTGGCGCTATCTATGACGCCTGTTAAGGCATCGGCAATAGAATTTTCGCTAATTTTTGACATATTGTAGTTCCTAAATATAAAAAATATTAATTATTTTGCGGTTCAGAGATTGTAGATACGGTCAACGTGCCATATATACTGTACCTACAAAAAGTCTAGACGAAGTTTGAAAAGTTTTCACTAGGTTTATCGAATTAACATTAAGGGAGAGAGGCAACATGCCTTGGCAAAATAACGGTGACGGTAATAAACAGAATCCTTGGGGCTCTGGTGGTGGAAAAGGCGGAGGCGGTGAGCCGCCTAATATTGACGATATTATCAGGAAAAGTCAGGAACAATTGAAAGATGCCTTACCGGGTGGCAAAAAAGGTTTTGTCCTCATTCTACTTGCTATAGTAGCTTTCTGGATTGGTAGCGGCTATTATAGTGTTAAGCCTGACGAGGAAGCTGTGGTTTTAAGGTTTGGTAAATTTGCCTATACCACGACACCTGGTCCTCATCTTCATTTGCCATATCCCATCGAGAGCGTAGAAATAAAAAGTGTAACAACGGAAAATACTGTTGAAATTGGCAGTATTACCCAAACCTCTCGCCGCGGTGATCGTCAAACAATTGCACGATCAAGTGAGAGCTTGATGCTCACGGGTGATGAAAATATCGTTGATATCAAGTTTAACGTTGTTTGGCGCATTGATAATTTGAACAATTATCTATTTAAACTCTCTGACCCTGACGGCACTGTTAAAGCTGTTTCCGAGAGTATCATGCGTGAACTTGTAGGTAAAAATGCAATAACACCTATTATTACAACGGCGCGTGGAACGCTGGAATCTGAAGCGCTTCTTCAAATTCAGGAAACTCTCGATGAATATGAAGCAGGTGTTCGAATTTTGCGTGTTCAAATCATTGAATCTGAAGCTCCTGAACAGGTTAAGGATAGTTTCCTAGATGTTCAACGTGCTGAAGCCGATCAGCAAAAAAGTATAAACCAAGCCGATGCCTATAAAAACAAGGTTATTCCTGAAGCGCGTGGTAATGCTGAAAAGCTTGTACAGGAAGCCCAAGCTTATGCTGCTATAACCGTTGCAGGTGCTGAGGGTAAAGCGGCTCGTTTCCTCTCGGTCTATGAGCAGTATAAAATTGCTAAAGATGTGACTAAGACAAGAATTTATCTTGAAACCGTGGAAGAGATTTTCGAGGGTATGGATAAAATAATCATCGATAGCAAGGGTGGTTCTGGTGTTGTGCCTTACTTGCCGCTGAATGAACTAAAGAAAAACAAAGATCAGGGGAGTAACTAGTCATGAATGGTAAATTATTAGGATTAACTATTACCCTCGTTGCCGTTGCTTTTGTAGCGCTGGGATCTCTTTTCACTGTTAACGAGCGTCAATTAGCACTGGTTGTTCAGTTTGGTAACCCCAAGCGTATTATTAAGGAGCCTGGACTTCAGTGGAAACTTCCA
>CBFDBT010000241.1:0-3094 GCA_965603115.1 uncultured Alphaproteobacteria bacterium | reverse complement strand
CTATTCCATATTAGAGTAAAGTGTTGCGCCGACCAGTTGAGATCACCGCCAAAAGCGGACATTAGGTATTCACTAATTTGCAATTATTCAAACATCAGTTATGCTAACATTGGGGCAATTGACTTGATTTGGCATGTTTTGATTTCTGTTATGTGGACGTTAGGTTCTGTTAGCAAAATGGGAGTGTGAGCGTAACCTTGATTAATTGGATGTTTCAAATGAACTGATTAATAACATCGGCTATTAATCAGGCTTCTTTATACGTTTTAGACGAGGGTTGATAGTTGCGCTCACATTTTTCTCAATAAAGTATATAATCTCGCTGGCAACATCCTTACTGGATGTTTTTTCTATACCCTCAAGGCCGGGAGAGCTATTAACTTCTAATACTTTTGGTCCATTTTCTGATCTTATAATGTCTACGCCTGCAATATTTAATCCCATTGCTTTAGCGGCACTGAGCGCCATAACGCGTTCTTGTTTAGTGAGGGTCACTTTTTTGGCTGTGCCGCCTGCATGCAGGTTCGAGCGGAAATCATCATCACCAGAGGTTCGCATCATAGAGGCAATAACTTTTTTACCAACAACGAGGCAGCGCAGGTCTGAACCCGCCGCTTCTTTGATAAATTCTTGCGCTATGAAGTTGGCATTGAGGTTTTGGAATGCGCTGATAACAGCAGCAACGGATTTGCCAGTTTCTGCCAGAACAACGCCTTTACCCTGCGTGCTCTGCAGCAGCTTTAAAACGGTAGGTGCTCCCCCGACCAAATCAATCAGGCTTTTTGTGTCTTTTGGCGAATTTGCAAAAGCAGTTGTTGGCATTGCAATACGGTGTTTTGCTAAAACCTGGTGTGCTGCGAGCTTGTCTCTTGATGTCCCGATAGCATCAGCATTATTTAAACAATATGTTCCCATTGCTTGAAATTGGCGGACGACTGCCATACCATAAAAAGTGAGTGAGGCACCAATACGCGGAATAACAGCGTCATAATGCGGAAGAGGCTTGCCATCATAATGCACTTCAGGTTGGTGGCTTTGAATATTAAGATAGCAACGCTTGGTATCAATCAGCTCAATAACATGGTCGTTCGCTTCTCCGGCCTCAACGAGGCGGCGGGTTGAATAATTGTTTGGTTCTCTTGTGAGAATGGCTATGCGTAGCGGGCGCTTTACATTTTTATTTTTTTTGTGAACTGAGTAACCGTCATAGTCCAATGCATTTTGAATAAAACTTTCATCGGGTTTAACTGTAATGCCCTCTAATGCGGTTCGCCCTAAGAGCATCCGGTACGCCATGTTTTCTCGATTTGCCAGTGTAACCTCGATATCCCAAGTTCTATCACCTATTGTTATTGGGGTTCTAATCACATAGCGAAGTTCAGTCACACCATTCGATGATGTCACTTCACGGCGATCTACAACAGATGCGGAGCAATAAATTTCAATATCGGGACGGCCGGGTATTGGATGAACGCCAAACCGTACTTTTGGGTTCTTTTCGGTACCAAAGGGTTGAATTTTAAAGGCGTGTAGCGAAGAGGTTTTTGCACCTGTATCTGTTTTCACTTTTAGGGCAGGCAATCCAAGATCGCTCAATGCCACCCATTCTTCCCAGCCGACTGAAAACTCATCCATATAATCTATCCTTTTATATCGTTGCAATATCAATAACAGCTTTAAACAGTAAACATAAAGTTAGTCTGAAGGAGTTCATACTATACTACTAGTATCAGTCATCCATATATCAAAAGAAAAAGAAATTCATATGACAATACGCGATCCCATTTAGTGGGACCAGATAGTATAAAGGCGGGTGAATGTAAAATAATATTTCCCAGTATCGCCATTCATGGTGATGAAATAATTGAGTATAGATATCATTCAATGACTGATATTGTATAAGCTCTTAACCATCATCTTCCGTCACCAATTCAACCGCAGCTTCACTCGCGGCTCCTAGAGCTATATCAGAGCCACGAGGAATAATAGTTTGATAACTGCGAATTTTTACCACCTTGTGTAAGCGACTTGGCATAAAACGGAGGATACCAAGGATGGCCACAGTAAGGCCTGCTGCGCCGATGCCGCCGAAGAAGGCATCAGATCCAAGTGTCTCCATAGCCCAGGATGCCATCAGTGGCCCAATTGCCGCGCCAAGTCCATTGAGAAAAATAAGCCCACCGCTGGCTGCCACCATTTGATGCGCGGGCAGTCTATCATTGACCATAGCAACGCCCAGTGAATATAGTGCCATTCCAGAAGCACCAACTACCATCGTTACCGCCATAAACCGAACCCACCCACCACTCAAAGGGGAGGTGAATATCAATGCAACAACGCCGCCCACTAATGCTACCAAAATCAAAAGCAGCCGCCGGTTCATAATGTCTGAAAGCCAACCTAATGGCCATTGTAGCAGTGCTCCACCCGTTACATAAACCGCGATAAATGTGGATATTTCGACTAGACTTAGGCCATTTTCTTGCCCGTAAACGGCTCCCATGCCAAATATAAAGCCGTTTATCAGGCCCGAAATTATGACGGCCCAAGCGCCAAGCGGCGATGTTTGGGCTACCTCTTTGACACTCATTGTCTGCGAATGTTGAAATTCAGGCACTGGCTGGGATGAGACCGCACAAGGAACTATGGCAATTGAAACAAGCACAGAAATCATCACAAACAAGAGCATGCCGCCCGGATCAGCAAGCATGAGAAGATATTGCCCTGCCGCCATTGAACTAAGGTGAACAATCATATAAATAGCCAAAAGTTGCCCTCGCAAGTTATTGGGAGCGCGGTCGTTTAACCAACTTTCCGCTACAATATAAACACCAGAAAAACAAAAGCCTGATAAAAGTCGAACGACCACCCAAGCCTCTGGAGAAACAAAAACTGCATGTAATAATATGGACGTGGAGGCAGCGGCACCGAGTGCTGCAAAGATGCGGATATGGCCGACCTTTGATATCATCTTCGGAACCATCAAAGCGCCAAACAAAAAACCTATATAATAGGTGGACATGACCAAGCCTGTAGACATCATGGAAAAACCCTCCATGGAGGCGCGTACACCAAGCAACGTCCCTTGAAGGCC
>CBFDBT010000240.1:0-3098 GCA_965603115.1 uncultured Alphaproteobacteria bacterium | reverse complement strand
CCATTTCACAATGCTGATATCATTAAAACGATCCCAGTCTACAATATCGTCGTCAGCAAAAAACTCTTCAAATGGTTTTTCTCCTGAGGTGTCCGTCTTATTGAAATAGCAGGGCCATTTCTTTTTAACCGATAGCTCTGAAACACGAGCGCGGGCCTCCTCTTCGCTATCTACTTCAACCGCTTCATAGCCCATAGAGGCAAGGTAAGCTCGAGCGATGTCAGGAAAATGCGTTAATTTTATGTCTGCATCACTCTCGTTGGGAAAGAAGATGTCTTTGTGCTCGCCAAAGATCGTTGACATCAAACAAAGCTCACCCGCCTCTTCAGGGATAATAAAATAGCGTGCAATATCAGCAGGGGCAGCGATAGGTTGCCCTTTTAACAAGCGCTGGCGAAAGCCATACAACAGGCTTCCATCAGAAAAAGCAACATTGGCAAAGCGAGCCGTAGAACAGGTGGCGCCATAAGGATTTGTGAAGAGAATATCTTCCATAATGCATTTGGTGGCACCCATTAAATTAGCGGGGTTTTTAGCTTTATCCGATGAGACTGCAAAATATTTCTTAACGCCGTATTCCTGCGCTAGTTTCATCGAGTGATCTGTGCCTACAATATTTACATTAATCATTCTCATTAACGTGAAAACAAACTGATCACTTCTAACGTGCTTTAGGGCAGAGAGATTTAACACATAATCATAATCAGCTTTGTTCTGCCAAAATATATCAAATTCTTTTGTTGTAAAATCGAGTGGAAAAAATTCTGTTTCCCCGTCCGTATAGCCGTAAGAACTACGCACATCACGCACGAGTTCAGTCAAATTATTTTCGCTAATATCTACAACGTGCAAAAGGCGAGGATTTCTTTTAAATATCTGCTTCACCACCTCTTGACCAATAGATCCCGCACCGCCAATGACAAGAAACTTAGAACCGTTCACAATTTCATCTAGTTCTTCGCCATATTTAGCAAAGTCTTGAGTGAATAACCGATTTTTCCTGCCTATAAGGGGTAATAAATTCATATTTCTGCCTTTTAATAGATAGTATCGTCATTGATGTGTTTTTATCAATATACAAATGCAATGGCTTTAAATTTATTGAGATAATTCCATTATTGCACTTGCAACAATCACAATGAGAAATGCTCTTTAATGCTAAAATCATATTTGTTATAAGAAGTAGGGCGTGATGACGTTAAAATCATAGGAGTTTTAAATATGCACAATCGGAGCATTTCGCCAATCACACTTCTCAATAGCTTGGTCTAAACCAATAAAGTTATATTCCTTGATAAGATTTTGAAGCTTGTCTTCTGCACCAGCAAGTCCGTAGTAGGATTTGAATTTCCTAAATACAGATAGGCCTTTAATTACCGGTTGGTCAGGATCAAAGTCTCGAGGGTGGAAATAGGTCATGACATAATCACTTTTTTTCATAAAATGATTTAGCATCCACCATGGGATAAGTCTAAAATAGCCCCCACCTGAAAAGATTATTCTTTGGCCGAGGATTGGTGTTGTATTGATTGGAAATTCTTTAAGTGATCCTGATTGGGTATGCACCATTGTTGGTGTTTCTTCACCGAATGCAGAAAACCCTCCATGGGACCTGGCTGCAGGAAAGATTGAGCAATCTATTTCGATGCCCGCAGCGATCAGCTCTTCAAAAACCCATTTATTTTCTTCCATAAGAGAAAAACCAGGCGCACGGTAAGCTCTCATTTTTTTACCAGATACATCTTCTAAACTCTTTATAGATCGATCAAGATCAGCCCTAAACTCTGCAGGGGTTTGTTCAAAAGCTAATTGATGACGATCAGAGTGCGTTGCAATTTCATAGCCTTTTGCATCAATTTTTTTGATGACTTGAGGAAAATGGCGCGCAACCCAGCCTAGGCAAAAAAAAGTTGCCTGTTGTTTGTTTTCTTCAAGAATTTGAAAAATTCGGTCCATATTAGCTTCAAGTCGATAGTCATAGTTATCCCACTCATTCTCAGCCTTAGTGGAATCATTATCTAGAATGTGAAACCATTCTTCAACATCAAATGTCAAAATATTCATCAAAAGAACCTAGCTCCAACGGATTTAAACTCTAATACATCCTGGCGGGTTGGAAAACTGTAATAGGTTTGTTCATCGTCATTATTTGGGATGGTTTCTGTAGCGCCCCGTTCAATTTTTTCTATGGATTCTAAGATAGCGTCCATGCCCATTCTTTTAGTAATTTTAATTAGTTTTTCTTGGGTTAACCCTTCTATGGACAGGCGTTTTTGGACAAGTATAGGGCCACTATCAATACCTTCATCAACATAAAATATTGAAACACCAGTTTCATTTTCTTGATTTTTTAGCACCCAAAAACTAGGCATCAAACCACGATATTTCGGCAGTAGAGCCGTGTGAAGGTTAAGACACCCCTTGGGGGCAAGATCAAGCAGGGGCCTTTTAAAAAGCTCATTGCCAGCAATCGATATCAACAAATCTGGTTCAAAGGTTTTGAGCAGGTCAAGGGATTCCTTTTTATTAAGGCTCCCCTGAGGTTTAATAATAGGAATATTAAACCGGTTTAAAACATTCTCCATTTTATACTGAGTGTTTATCTTAGCCATTATAAATCGCAGTGCATATCTAATGAAAAAAGACAGGCCAAAAATTTGTAAAGTTTTTATAGCTTTTTGAAAAAATGACTCTTTCTTGCCAAATGGAGAAACATCAGAAACAACACACCCAACGACTTGGGAATGATCTGGCAAAGCTCCTAGAAAATATTCCAGGTTTTTCCCTAAATAAAAAGGATCATCTTGGGTTATTATAATTATTCTCATTTTGAACAAGTCCTACTTACTAAAGCTCTTATATGACACAGCATATCATCTGCAAGCTGATTTCTATCATAATCTTTTGCAAGTGCAAGACCATTGCATTGCATATTCTTGTACAGATTTTTATCTTCAATTATTAAGGTTAGTGTTTTCAAAAATGATTCTTTGTTTTCTGGCTCAAAATATAATCCGGAATTATATCGTTCTATTATCTTACGAGATATACCATCTACACCAAGAAGAACTGGCTTTTGCATGGCTGCAGATTCAAAG
>CBFDBT010000239.1:0-3195 GCA_965603115.1 uncultured Alphaproteobacteria bacterium | reverse complement strand
AGTTCTTCACGGCTCTTGCGTTTGTGGAGTTGCGGATTGATGTAGCCATAGCCCTTCGTCTGCCAATGACCGATCTCGGCCATGCCCGCAGGGATAACTGTGATGAGGTCATAAAAATCGTCAACATCATAGCCTTTGCCACGCGCGGAGTTACGGCACACATAAAAGCTAACACCTTTCTCGGTTAGGGCTTTTAGCTGAGCATAGACATCAGGAAAATGATCCCATTGTGCACGCGCCATGGCATGTACTTCATATCCATGCATTACAACAACCATGTGACTATCCTTAGCCGCATCGCCAAACTCTTCCAAAGCTTTAAGGTGATTGCGAATGTACCCTAATGCCCGCACACCATCTTTGGGTGTTTGATAATTGAAATCATAAACCACGCGGTGTGGAGTGTATGGCGTATCCCGAAACTTTGAGGGTGTCGCCTCATCCGCTGTCCCTTGCCATGAAAAAGCAGCGACCACCATAAAAACAAAAGTGAAAAGGCGCATTAAATATCTCCCAGTATTCATAATTTTTGAAGGTTTAACCCATATGATTGATTAAATCATATGGGTTGTGTTGCTGTATAGTATTTTAGTCGCGGGTGAATACTGCTTTCAAGCCACCAGCAATACTTTCCTCTTCCATAGCTTTCAGTCCCCATATAGCCCCAAAAATGATGGATATAAGTGCAATAACGGACCCTAGTGCTAAAGTGGACATGCCTGTAATGCCTTGTCCCACAGTGCAACCAAGTGCAACCACACCGCCAAAGCCCATCATCACAGCACCAACTATATGCGAGGTCATATCGCTTGTGCCATTGAAGGCTTCAAGCTTGAAGCTTTTAGTGAGTAGGGACATGATAAATGATCCAAATATCACGCCGCCGACCGTTGCAATGCCAAAGTTAATAGTAGCACCCGTGAATATCATTAAATACTGAATGCTCTCACCTGATGGCGCCACAAAAGTAAAGGACATCAGTGCTGTTGGATCAAAATCATCATAGCCAAATACGCCAGTTATCCACCAGCCAACAACCGTGAGAAGGCCGATTGAAATGCCCGCAAATATCAAAGTTTTATTCACGCGAAAAGCAGCATCTTTGAAACACCAGAACAATAATCCTCCCGCAACTACGGCAATCACGCCATATCGGGCAAGCTCTGGGTCTAGGCCAAGAAGCATAGACAGCATTTCCGGTAATCCCTGTGACGCTAGGCCGTAATCTGTTAAATCCAGATTGGTGGCGCTCTCCATATTGATACGCAGCAAACCTGTCAGTCCGCGCAGGGTCATATAAGCCACAATGCCCATCACCAGCATAACGACCAGTGATTTCATATTTCCCGCGCCAAGACGCACCAGTGTTTTGTTACCACATCCGCCGGCTTTGGTCATTCCATAGCCGAATAAAATGCCGCCCAAAATAGCACCAAACCAGCCCAAATTGCTGGTCAAATAAATTGATTCACCAAGGTTAACCATGCCATCAATATGCATATACTGGCTGCCTAAAATTGCCACAGCAATTGCAAGCATCCATGCCCGCAGGCGCTCTGCGTTGCCCATATAGACATAGTCAGATACAGCACCCATCGTACAAAAATTGGTCTTATTGGCTATCGCCCCAAATAAACCACCGGCTATAAATGCTGCAGTGCCCACTAGGGTAGTAATTTCCATTTCTTCCATTTTATCCCTCTTGTCTTTTAAGGCTTTTCAAATAATAAAGTCATGCGGTCAGATTCACCGATGTTTTGGTATTTTTCCCTGTCTTTATCACCCAAGCGCAATGTAGGTGGCAATGTCCAAACACCTTCAGGGTGGTCTTTTGTATCTTTGGGATTAGCATTTACTTCTGACGATGAAATAAATTTAAATCCAGCAGCTTCTACAAGCTCTATTAGGTGAGATTGTGTCATATAGCCGCCCCATTCGCCCATTTTCTCATGGGGGCTTCCTTCCAGTCGATGTTCAACAACAGCCAAGCGCCCACCGGACTTCAAAGCCTTCATAAAGGCTGCAAGAACATTATCAGCATAATCACCTTGCATCCAGTTATGGTAGTTGCGAAAAGTCAGTACCATATCAAGGCTGGCATCTTCAGCAAAGTCATAATCACCCTTTGACATATCTGTCGTTATAGGGCTTTCAAATAAGTCCTCAAAATTATCAAACCGATAAGCGAGCCGCTCATTACTGCGTTTACCAAAATCAGATTCTGGACTCAAAGAAGGAACAACCGCAATATATTGACCGTCATAAGATAAATATTGCCCGACAATTTCAGTGTAGTACGCATCGCCACCCGGCCAAATTTCAGCGACTGTCATATCAGGTTTAATGCCCAAAAATTTCAGCGTTTCCAGTGGGTGTCTATATTTGTCTCGTATTTTATTATACATGGCGCGGGATTCGCTATTGATGATTTCCTCCAGACGGTCCTGACCGGCGTCACCTTGAGAAAAGGCCAATGCTTCCTGAGATGGCATCAAGCTGGATAAACCAATGCACAACACTAATGTTTTAAACATTCCAGATACTTTCATAACAAATTTCCAATCCTAGATTTAGCATATTTTCAAGCTAATACCTATAACAGGTAGTGGTTATAAAAAAAAGGGCGGGAAAAGTCTTCCCGCCCTTTTTTACGTTTATATTATAAGATCACCAGTCAACTTGGAATCTTAGGCCAAATGAATTCACATCACGGTCAAGCGAGGCATGCTTGATATTCGATGTTGAATAGTTAGCCATAACACGCGTAAAGCGGTTTAGGTACCAATTCACACCCAATATCCAAGTATTCATCTCGCCACCAGCCATGCCTCTGTCATTAAGGTCGATCATGTCGTATTTAGCAACAAGCTGCCAAGCACCCATGCCGCCTTCGTAAACACTTTTGTTGACTTTAGGGCGACCCCAAGAACCTTTACTTAGGCTCATGCCGTTATTTTCTCCAGTTAGGAAATAGCCGACTTCAGCATAACCAGCATTATACTTAGCGTCATCCCCAACAGCGACAGCATCCTTAGATGTCAGCCATCCCCATTCACTCCCACTCCATGGCCTCGGCGGGCGGCGGGTTGCTGTGAAGCGGCTCGGCCACCACATCCCACGGTGCGTCCAGGAACTCGAACTCGAACCACTCGTTCAATGCCTCCCAGGAGCGATCCTCGGGCCAGGTCTTTCGCT
>CBFDBT010000238.1:0-3196 GCA_965603115.1 uncultured Alphaproteobacteria bacterium | reverse complement strand
AGAGCCCACCAGGCATTATTGTAGTCTTCTGGTTTGGTTTCACCAGAAAATACCTGCCAGCGCCATTTGTCGACCATCAAACCAAAGGGTAGGAAGGCTACTTTTTTAAGAGCTTGTTGCATCAAGAGGCTGAGGTCTGCACTTTCATCAGGAATTGTATCGAGTAGGCCAACTTGTTTTAGGTAGTCGGGAGTAATTGAGAGCGCAATCATATCTCCTATAGCTTCGTGGAAACCATCATGTGCTCCAGAAGCGCCTAAAAAGCTTTGTTTGTTGTAGGCGCGCTGGTAAATATTGTGGCCAATCTCATGGTGTACCGTGGTGAAATCTTCCCCGTTAACTTCAATACACATTTTAATGCGCAGATCATCTTTAGCGTCTAGATTCCATGCTGATGCATGACAGACCACTTCGCGATCACGAGGTTTGGTAAACAAAGAGCGCTGCCAAAAAGTTTCTGGCATGGGCTCAAAGCCCATAGAATTGAAAAAATCATCTGCAGCATGAGCCATTTTGAGAGCATCATAATTATTATTTTCCAGTAATTGGGTGACATCATAGGCTTCACCAGCATTTTCAGGTTTTACCAGATCATAAATATTACCCCAGCCCTGCGCCCACATGTTACCCAGAAGATGAGCAGGGATTGCGCCTTTGTCTGGCACAACGCGGTCACCGTAATAATCGGAAAGTTTGGCGCGGACATGGCATTGCAGGCTATCATAAAGCGGCTTTACTTGCCCCCAAAGGCGGTCAGCTTCCACAGCAAAGGCATCAGGGTCCATGTCATAATTTGATCGCCACATAGAACCAAGGTCTTTAAAGCCAAGATCTTTTGCGCCTTCGTTGGCGATGCTCACCATCTCTACATAGTTATCTTTCATGGCGGGGCTAACTGTACGCCAGCCATTCCACGCATCAAGTAATTCTTCAGGGTCACGGCTTTTTGCAATGGTGGTGGAAAGCTCCCCCAGTGTTTTGCCTTCATATTTACCAGTACCATATGTGCTGGACAGGTTTGCTTTTATGGTTGCGAGTTTTGCTGTTTTGTCAGCGTCTTCTGGAGCGGGCAGTGTCAAAGCAAGCTTGAGTTTCATCAATTTGCGACGCAGTGCTGGGTCCATCTCGACAGCATCAAACTTTTTAGCTTGATTGGCGAGCGCTACACCGGTTTCGATATACTCTTTGTCTGCCTTGGAGACGAGCATGCCTGTGTCATGTGTAATGAAATTTGCCTTAACCCAAGCAGCTTGGGCCAGAGGCACCTCCTTGGCATGAAGAGCTTCTTCGGCTTGAGCAATAAATTTTTCAGCGTCTAGGGCTGTCAAAGAGCTATCTTCGTTACTTTGTTGACCACAACCTGTGACCGCCAGAGCTAAAATGGATGTGGCCGCTAATTTATATGTTTTACTGTTTGTGAGTTTCATAGATATTCTCCCCGATTGCTTTCACTTGAAACCATTATAATTTAAACTTACTATACAGGCAAGCAGAGTCAATGGACACTTTTGTCGCGTATTGAGCGTGTCACATCTTGATAATGCCTTTGACTTTTGGGGAATTTTGGCAACAGTTCAGCTAGGATCACATATAATTATAAACTATTGGGAGATATCATGACTTTTTCACTTAAAATATTCTTAACCACTACGTGTGCGGCTGCAATGTTAATGACAGCCGGTTGTGACAAGGCCCCGTCGGATAAAGAGGGGGTGGTAAATGAAAATGGATCTTCCGTTTGGGTGTCGCATGAGGCTGAAAAAAGGACTGATATTTATACTGATTATACATTAACGAGTGACCTTAGCCATCTAAGCGAAAACCAAAAAACTATGGTAGGATTGCTCATTGATGCCTCCAAGATTATGGATGACCTTTATTGGTTGCAGGCATACGGTGATAAAGCCAATTTTCCCGATCTTTCTTCAGATCCAAAAGCTAAAGATTTTTTCATGAAAAATTATGGCCCGTGGGACCGACTTGACGGGGACAAAGCTTTTCTTAAGGGCGTTGGGGAAAAGCCGCTGGGCGCTAATCTTTACCCAGCAGATATGAGCCGGCAAGAGTTTGAAGAATTTGATAATCCTGAGAAAGTAGGCCTTTATTCAGTGCTGAGACGCGGTGATGCGGGTGAGCTGACCGTTGTGCCATATCATGAGCTTTATGCAGTGCAGTTGGCAGAAGCTGCAAATATTTTACGTGAAGCCTCAAATTTTGCAGAAGATGCTGAGTTTAAAAATTATCTGCTCATGCGGGCAGACGCTATCACTTCAGATGAGTATCAAGCCAGTGATTTTGCATGGATGGATATGAAGAAGAACCCTGTTGAATTGGTCATAGGTGCCATCGAAACATACGAAGATTTACTTTATGGCTATAGAACGGCTTATGAAGCTTATGTTTTAATTAAAGACCCTGTATGGAGTAAAAAGCTGGAAAAATTTGCGGCTTTCCTGCCTGAGCTGCAGCGTGGCTTGCCAGTTGATGAGGCTTATAAAGCTGAAACACCAGGCTCAGACAGTGACCTTAATGCTTATGATGCTGTCTATTATGCGGGTCACAGTAATGCTGGCTCGAAAACTATTGCGATCAACTTACCTAATGATGAAGAGGTTCAGCTGGCAAAAGGTACTCGGCGTTTGCAGTTAAAAAATGCTATGCGCGCCAAGTTCGACAAGATTCTAGTGCCGATTGCGGGCGAATTAATAGTGGAAGATCAGCGCCAGCATGTAACCTTCAATGCTTTTTTCTCTGGCGTTATGTTTCATGAAGTTGCTCACGGCCTTGGAATAAAAGAAACGCTTTCGGGGCAGGGCTCAGTCCGCACAGCTTTGAAAGAAACAGCCTCCTCTTTTGAAGAAGGCAAAGCAGATATTCTCGGCCTATATATGATTAAAAAATTATATGAAAAGGGTGAAATTACCGAAGGTACGCTTACAGATTATTATGTGACCTTTATGGCAGGCATTTTCCGCTCCAGTCGTTTCGGTGCATCCAGTGCCCATGGCAGAGCCAATATGGTTCGGTTTAATTATTTTGAAGAAATGGGTGCTTTCTCTCAAAGTGAAGATGGAAAATACCGCATCAATATTGATAAGTTTACCGCAGCGATGGATGGCTTGAGCAGGTTGCTTTTAACGAGGTGATCTCAACTGGTCGGCGCAACACTTTACTCTAATATGGAATAGAGGGAGTG
>CBFDBT010000237.1:0-3235 GCA_965603115.1 uncultured Alphaproteobacteria bacterium | reverse complement strand
AAGAGGCTTATAAAACGCACGGACTTAAACCCCGTCGAACTTGTAAAATATATACCCAATATAGCCCTCTATGACATCTCTTACGATGAGCAAGGAAAGCTCAATAATGTTATTGCTCGACTGTTGGGTACAGCCATTTCTGAGTTTTATGGTGACCTTACTGGAGCGTCGGTTTTTAGTGACGTGGTCAAGAACGCTTCGCCAGACCTACAAGAGAGGCTGCTCGCCCAAATAAATGCTGCTTTGAAATACAAAGGTGCGATAACAACACTAGCTTCGGCATCAATTGAATCTCGAACAAATATACGCATCATTACTTTAATGATACCTATGTCCACCAATGGTACAGATATTGATAAAGTTTTTCAGTATCTTGAAGTTGAATCAAGCCAGTAAGAATTTTCTCTTAATTTTCTAAATATCAAAATATTCCTTGGTATGTACATACATATCTTGAAGTACTATTGCTCTTACTGCGCTCAAGGCTATAGTGCTTATATCTATTGAGCTACATATGTAGATATATATGAAGGGGAGTATATATGAAGTATCGGGGATTATTTATAGGAATGAGGCTTTTTATTCGCCCATGGGTTTCGCGTTTTCGCCATCCTCGTTTGATACAAGCTATTGTTTATACGCTTGATTTTTTGTTGGGCTTTCTCGCAGTCATTGGCTTTTCAAAACTAAAAATATCAGACCATTTGAAAGCTGATAGTCTGATAGAAAGCAAACTAGGTGCAAGGCCTGTAATTTTATACCTCCACGGTGGTGCTTTTGCCTGTCACCTACCCAATGCCTACAGGTCATTATCTCGTAAACTCTCTAAAGTTTGCAATGCTGATATAGTTATGCCTGATTATCGCCTGGCGCCCCAACATAAGTTTCCCGCTGGACTTGATGATTGCTTGGCAAGCTATAAATTTTTATTGGGTCAGGGGATATCTCCCGACAGTATAGCAATATGTGGTGATTCAGCGGGTGGGAATTTCACCTTTACCACTATGGTTGAGATTGCAAGAAGTGGTCTACCGATGCCAGCTTGCGCAGTCACAATATCACCTGTGGTCGATGTTAGCGGTACGGCCGATTCAATTTCCCGAAATACAGTTACCGAATTTTACTTCAGTGAAAAAACTATCAATGCCGTGAAAAATTGTTACTTAACTGGCTCTGAAAGCATTGACGACCCACGAATATCACCAATCAAGGCTGACCTCTCGATATTCCCGCCTGTACTTATACAGGCAAGTTATGGGGAAATACTCGAAGACGACGCCAAAAATATGCAAAAAGCTATCAGTGCGGACGGCGGAGACGCTACCGTTAAATTATGGCCTGATGTCCCTCATGTTTTTCACATGCTGAACGGTCTGCCCGAAGCAAAAGAGGCCATTGGCGATATTGGAGACTTTATTAAACCTCATCTTAGGCCTTAAAGTTTCGCTCAGCTATCGCACGACCAACCATAGCGCCCGTTGCCATACAGGCGGTGATTAAATAGCCGCCAGTGGGTGCTTCCCAGTCAAGCATTTCCCCCGCACAGTAGGTGTTATCTAGCAATGTGATCATAAAGGCATCGTCAAGCTCGTCAAAAGATATACCACCGGCTGTGCTAATGGCTTCAGCAAGTGGACGAGGGCACTCAAGATTAATCGGCAAGGCCTTAATTGCTTCGGCAAGTTTTTCAGGCTCACTGAATGTTTCCTTTGGACTACACTCTCTTAATAACTTAGCTTTTACGCCTGTTAGGCCTGTTGTGCGACGAATGTGATTAGACATTGATTTATGGCCTTTTGGTCGCGCTAAGGCTTTTGCTAATTGCTCTACGGAAATATCTGGCGTTAAATCAATTTTAAGGGTGGCTGAGCCGCTTTTGTCTATCTCATCTCTAAGATGTGCGGAAAGCGTATAGACCGAGCCACCTTCAATGCCATGCTTGCTTATAATGAAGCTGCCTTTAACTCTGATATCTTTGAAAGACAAAACCACATTGGCAACAGGACTTCCTTCACATTGGTTTAAAAATAGCTCGCTCCAGTTAACATCAAAGCCACAGTTTGTGGGTTTCAGTGGATTTATCTTTATTGATTTTTGCTGTAAAATATCGACCCAAGCCCCATCAGACCCCAGTTTGGGCCAGCTAGCACCACCAAGAGCAAGGACCGTAGCCTTAGCCGCAACCTTAACTGTCTTATCACCATTTTTAAACAGTAATGCACCACTATCATCCCAGCCTATCCATTTATGACGCGTGTGAAGTTGTGCGCCTCTTTTTCCAAGGTTTGCCAGCCAGTTTCTGAGTAGTGGCGCTGTTTTCATCACTTTAGGAAATATCCGCCCTGAGCTGCCCACAAAGCTTTCAATATCAAGAGATGTCATTAAGTCTACGATATGCTGGGCATTAAACTCTGTCAGGGCAGGGGTTAAATATTCTTGCTTATCGCCAAATTTTTCTATGAATTTTAATAATTCTTCATTGTGGCTAATATTAAGCCCGCTTTTACCTGCCATTAAAAATTTACGTCCAGCTGTTGGCATGGCATCATATATATTGACTTTGATACCCTTAGAGGCGAGCACTTCCGCGGCCATTAGACCCGCTGGGCCTGCGCCGATTATAGCAACATCAATTGAGTTTTGGCTGTTTGCAGACATATAACTTAAACCTCAAGACCAATTTAGCATTAAAGACGTCTCTATATAGCCTCATACCAGTAAATACTAGGTAGCATCAATTAATAAGAGTGATTGGCAAACATATTTATATACCTTACTATAAGAGTATAAACACAACATAGTTGATCAATATAAAGGGAAATTCAGTGGAAAATATGTTTGATATATCTGGCAAAATTGCCATCGTAACGGGCGGTTCACGTGGTATTGGTAAAATGATTGCCGAAGGTTTTGTTCGTGGTGGTGCAAAAACTTATATAACTGCGCGGTCGGCTGATGTTTGTGAAGAAACGGCAAAAGAATTATCACAATTTGGAACCTGTATAGCGATCCCAAAAAATCTATCTACTGTTGCTGAAATTGAAGCCTTCGTAGCAGAATTTTCAAAGCTTGAAGACAAGCTTGATATCCTTGTGAATAACGCTGGTGCTGCATGGGGTGAGCCTTTTGATGACTTTTCAGAAGAAGGCTGGGACAAAGTTATGGATCTTAATGTGAAATCACTCTTTTTCATGACGCAAAAGTGCGCACCACTCCTTCGCGCTGCTGCAACTGC
>CBFDBT010000236.1:0-3425 GCA_965603115.1 uncultured Alphaproteobacteria bacterium | reverse complement strand
AAGCGGAGATACAGTTTATTTGACGGTGGCTGTTGAGCTTTTGGTCTTGCACGTCGGTTGCACCGCGTCTGTCATGCAGAGTGAAAAGGCTAATGCCTTTGTTTACCGTTGACGGCAGAGCGTCTTTATATTCAGGAATGATAACAATGGTAGCCGGGCTTATGGTTACCCTCGGGTCTTGGTATGGTGTGGCTTTGAGGCCGCGCGTGACCATTAATCGAATATGCACGCCGCTGCCACTCATGCCGTTTTGGTCAAGGGTTTCATATAGGCGTTCAATGAGCGCGGCTTTGGGGATGCCAATGTCCATATCAATGGCCTTGGCCCCTTCATAGAGGCGCTTTATATGCTCGCCCAAGAGAACTATAACCCCTTCATGAACCCGCAGGCCCTCCCACACACCATCGCCTAATATAAAGCCTGAATCAAAAACCGAAATCTTGGCGTTTTCGCGGCTGAAAAACTCGCCATTTATATTAATGCGTATGTCTTTGTTACGTGGGTCGTCCACATAATCATGGGTGCCTTTTGCCATAGTATGTTCCTTCATTATTTTATGGTGATGCTGTCTTTTTATCGTGTCAGGGTCAAGTTTTTTTACACAAGGTGTTTATCTTCTTTTCACCTGTCGCGCGCCTTGCTACTGTGCAGCCATGAATGAGAATACCCATAGAAAAAATCTGCCGCAATCAGCAGGGATTATCAAGCTACTGAGCGAGCGCACAATTAACCAGATCGCGGCGGGTGAGGTGGTAGAGCGACCAGCGTCCGCGGTTAAGGAGCTGGTTGAAAATTCAATAGACGCTGGCGCCAAGCATATTGACGTGGTGATGCGGGATGGCGGCCGCGAGCTTATCTCGGTTATCGATGATGGTCGCGGCATGAGTGACAGCGAGCTTCTTTTGGCGATTGAGCGGCACGCAACCAGCAAGCTTAGGGATGAAGATCTGGTCAATATTGAAAGTCTCGGCTTTCGCGGTGAGGCGTTGGCCTCTATCGCAGCGGTCTCAAAGGTAACACTGGTCTCGCGGGCGCGTGGTGCGGATGAAGCTTGGTCTATCAAGGTTGACGCTGGCAAGGTTTATAAAGTTGAGCCCGGCGCGCAAAGACAAGGCACCCGCATTGAAGTGCGCGACCTTTTTTATGCCACACCCGCCCGACTTAAATTTTTAAAAACAACACGCACGGAATATGGCCAAGCGCAGGATATGCTCAAGCGTCTGGCTATGGCGAACCCCGATGTGGCCTTCACTCTGGGTGATGGTAACCGCACAACATTTCAAGCTGCAACCACGCTTCAACTTGGATTGGAAGAAAGCAGGCTAGAGCGCCTTGGTAGTATTTTAGGCAAAGAATTTCGCGATAATGCGCTGGTGATAGACGCCGAACGCGAAGGCATTCGTTTAAGCGGTTTTGCTGCTCTGCCGACCTATAGTCGCGGCAACGCTCAGCATCAATTTTTATTTGTTAATGGCCGTGCGGTGCGCGACAGGTTGCTTGTGGGCGCGGTGCGTGGGGCTTATCAGGATTATTTAGCGCGGGATCGTCATCCGGTCTTGGCGCTCTTTGTTGATGTGCCTCCTGATTTTGTTGATGTGAATGTGCATCCGGCAAAGTCTGAAGTGCGCTTTCAAGACCAGGGCTTGGTGCGCGGGCTTATAGTCTCGGCGCTGCGCCATGCGCTCGCTGCGGCTGGTCACAGGGCGTCTACCACGGTGGCAAGTGCAGCCCTTGGTGCCATGCAGCCACAAACTAATTTGCCCTACAGCAATTTTGGAGCCCAGCCATCTTCTAGTGCACCATCAGGTTTGAGCGACGCGATGGCGCACCTTCAGCAGTCTTTTACACCAGAAGCATCACAGATTTCACTGGATGGCGGCGCAGGTCAAATATCCCAGCCTACAGCCCGCGGCATTGACCTTGATACTGTTCAGCAAAGTGATGATTTCCCGCTTGGCAGTGCCCGCGGTCAGCTACACGCCACCTATATCGTTTCGCAAACGTCAGATGGTCTGGTCATTGTCGATCAGCACGCTGCCCACGAGCGCCTTGTTTATGAGCGCATGAAAAAAGCAATGGAGGCCGAGGGTGTCAAACGCCAAGCATTGTTGTTGCCCGAAGTGGTGGAGCTGGAAGAACGCCCCGCAGCTAGACTGCTTAAACGCGCTGACGAGTTCGAGGCACTGGGATTAGTGATCGAACCCTTTGGTGAAGGGGCGATTGTGGTGCGCGAAGTACCGGCCCTGCTTGGCACAACCGATGTAAAAGGTCTTGTGCGCGACCTTGGTGACGAGCTAACCGAACTGGATGAAACCTTGAGCTTGAAAGAGCGTCTCGGCGATGTGTGCGGCACCATGGCGTGCCACGGCAGTGTGCGCGCGGGCAGGCGGCTAACGGTAGAAGAGATGAATGCCTTGCTGCGCGAGATGGAAGCAACCCCCCATTCGGGCCAGTGTAATCACGGTCGCCCAACCTACGTTGAACTTAAGCTCGCGGACATTGAAAAACTGTTTGGTAGAAGATAGTGATAGTTCTTTGAGAACAGGGCGCCAATCCGAACCAGCCTGCTGGTGAGGCAAGGCCAAGGGCCGCCGTGCGATAGCACGTAAGCCTAAGCGTGAGCGCCGGCGACTGAGGCTAAATAATAATATTTACCCACTACGACTGTTTTTGTTATACTGTGGATTGTATATTGGATGCATTTAAGGGGCGAAGATTGAATAGAACATTAGTTGTAGCAATAATCATAGGTCTCGTATTGATAGCGACCATGGTAATTTTAGATACAAAGGTTCTCGATTTATCTGACAGTTTTTTGGAAGGCGTCTGGATTGAAGCTCATGGGGTCCTAATTGAATTAATATTAGTGTTTGGGCTTATTGGGTTTTGGACGAAATACAGGGAAGAGCAGCAACAAAAACCTGCCAGACTAATTTTATGTAAACAGTTGTGCGAGCTACACTATAGCTTATTTAATTCATTAAGGTTACTGATTGATTTTAATCACCATGCGGACCTTAAATCACATAATTTCCCTGCTGGAACTACTCAAATTTATGCTGATGCCTGGGCGCGTAAACACATAGCTGCTCCATTAGAACCAAATTTGAAGCGTATGAAAAAGATGTTGGAATTTACTAACGCTGCACTTGGTCCTGTATTATTGCCATTGGCTGTATCGTACATAGAGCTCGCAGAAAAACAAGTATCCAATAATACTCATATAGCTAGAGCTTATGAGGTTGAGGCAAATAGAAAAGGGGATGGGGTTCAAAGACATATGATAATCGTTGACGTAAAAGAATTAGTGAAAATGCAAGGAATTTACGTTCAAATGATCAATTTTTTCCCAGAATTAGAAAATAGCAAAAAAGCTAATCTCTACAGCTTAGCTGATCTTGTAATGCTCATGAAGGAGGCACATG
>CBFDBT010000235.1:0-3519 GCA_965603115.1 uncultured Alphaproteobacteria bacterium | reverse complement strand
GGTAAAGCTCCATGGGAAATTTGCCTTTGCGGCTGAGCGTTTTTGTAGCACCGCTACTGCGACCCGCACAATTCATACAAACATGAATAGCGCCAAATTTATCCACAGTTTGTTCGATAGCAGCACTCACTGAGTCGTCATCCGCCACATCTACTGGACAGAATATAACACCATCACCTAATTCGGCGGCAAGAGCCTTGCCCAATTCTTCATTGCGATCAAAGATGGCAACTTTGGCACCATCATCATTAAAACGGCGCACTACACCTTCACCAAGGCCCGAAGCACCACCTGTTACTATTGCCACTTTATTATTTAGGTCCATATCTTGCTCCTGTCAGCCAATTATACTCTGCTACTTTTTAATATTCGCTACACTGTTATGCGCAGTTCCTGTAGTATAGAGGCCTATTTTTGAATAAAATACAAAAAAATGCTACCGTCTTTTTTTATTTGCAATTATATTGATCTGGAAAGACATCGCGGCCAGTCATTTGCAATGAATGAGACGTGCCAAAAATGAATTAAATCATTGAACAAGTGAGAAACATTATGGCTGACGCATATATTTATGACCATCTGAGAACACCGCGTGGAAGAGGGAACCCAAAAGGTTCACTGCTGAGCGTGTCTCCAGTCAATATGCTGGCGCAAACTCTCGAACAATTGCGTGATCGAAATAATCTGGACACATCGCTTGTTGAAGATGTCATTGCTGGTTGTGGATCACCCATTGGTGAGCAAGGAAGTGCAATTGGTCGCAGTGCCGTGCTCGCAGCTGATTATGCTACGACAGTCCCGGGGCAACAAATTCATCGCTTTTGCTCCTCGGGCCTAGAAGCGGTTAATTTAGCCGCCGCTAAGGTTATATCAGATCAGTGTGATCTGGTCATTGGCTGCGGCGTAGAGAGTATGTCGCGCATTCCCATCGGGTCATCAGGCGGCGCCTGGTCATCTGACCCTGAGCTATCTTACAAAATTCAATATGTCCCTCAAGGCATTGCAGCGGACCTCATCGCCACATTGCATGGTCACTCTCGAAATGACGTCGACAGCTATGCGGCAGAAAGTCAACGTCGTGCAACGGCAGCTTGGGATCAAGGCTATTTTGACCGCTCCGTTATTCCTGTTGTCGACGAAATTGGTATGCCCCTGCTTACCCGCGATGAGCACATACGCGCCAGTACCACTATAGAAAGCCTCAGCGGCCTAAAAGCTGTCTTTGAAGGCATGGGTGCGAGCGGCTATGAGCAAAAGGCAATTCTAAAATATCCGGAAATAAATGCCCTCAATTATGTCCATACCGCAGGCAACTCAAGTGGTATCGTCGACGGTGCGGGCGCGGCCCTCATTGGTTCAGCTGAAATGGGTGAGAGACTTGGACTAAAGCCGCGAGCCCGAATTCGCTCCTGCGCGTCGGTGGGCAGTGACCCAACCATTATGCTGACCGGGCCGACACCATCTGCCAAAATCGCATTGGAAAAAGCAGGCATGACAAGAGCAGACATTGACCTGTTCGAGCTCAATGAAGCCTTTGCATCTGTCGTCTTGCTCTTCATGGAAGAAATGAACATTCCCCATGACCAAATCAATGTCAACGGTGGCTCTATCGCCATGGGTCACCCTATCGGGGCAACAGGCGTAATGATTTTGGGCACAGTTCTTGACGAGTTGGAACGACGCGGACAAGGGACAGCCCTTGTCAATTTATGCGTCGGGGCTGGCATGGGCACAGCAACAATCATCGAACGGCTATAAACAGCGCCAACATTAGCGCATATAAAGGGGCTGTAACATGACAGACCAGATCAATTTTGACACTATGACTTACCAACGCCAAGACAATGGCGTGGCCTTGATTGCAATCGATGTAAAAGATCGACCGCTTAACGTGCTTACACCTGAAATGCATCAGGATTTTGGTCGGGTCGCCGACCATCTGGCACAAGACGAAAAGGCTATCGGTGCCGTTATCCATTCAGCTAAATCAAGTTTCATGGCTGGCGGCGACCTGAACCGCATTGTGCGCTATTATGACCAAGACCGGACAGCCGAAGAAGCTTACGAGCAGTCTCGCACCTATACCCAGTCACTGAGAAAACTGGAAACTTGCGGCAAGCCCGTGGCTGTAGCCATGAATGGCACGGCGCTTGGTGGCGGACTTGAGCTAGCCTTGGCCTGTCACTACCGTGTTGTAGTGGATAACCCAAAGGTTTTGCTTGGTTTTCCAGAAGTAACGCTTGGCCTGTTACCCGGAGGCGGGGGAACCCAGAGACTACCCCGCATAATCGGCCTCAAAAAAGCGTCTGAGCTGATATTATCCGGTCGGCATATCCATCCTGAAGAAGCATTAGAAATTGGGATCGTCGACGCGGCAGTCCCACTTGATACTATCATTGAGACAGCCGAAAAATGGATTCTGGAAAAAGGAACAGCCACGCAGCCATGGGACGTACGTGGATTTAAGATACCCGGTGGATCTGGCTTAAACCAGATGGCTATCGGCCAGTTATTTCAAAAACTGACCCTTCAGGTTAGCGTAGATTTTAAATATAATTACCCCGCGCCTATCGCCGCCTTGCGCTGTTTATTTAATGGAACGACCGTAACCAATATGGATACAGCCTTAAATATTGAAACAAAGGAATTTTCCGCCCTAACGCGCGATCCGGTGGCGCGAAATATGATTCGCACACTGTTTTTAAATAAAGGCGCTGCAGATCGAAGGGTCAAAGATACTAGCTCACACACACCCTTGAAAACTGTTGGCCTCATTGGCGGAGATGAATACAAAGACCTGTTTAAAGTGGCCTGCTCGAAAGCAGGAGTTACACTAGTAACAGAGACCATCGATAAAGACGTGGATATGCTGATTATCGCCAGTACCGAGGATCAGTTTTCATCACCGAACGACGCAGAGGTTAATGGCGTCGCAAAGGATCGTATCATTGGCATCTATATCGCTCAACCAACAGACAAAGCAAAAGCTGTAGAAATTATTCAGGGGGATAATACATCAGCGGACACAGTAGCCCATCTACAGGATTTATGCCGCGCCATGCGCAAGACACCGACGGTTCAAATCGCAGGTGAAAAGCCTCTCAGCCAGATGTTGCGTACAGCGTATGATACGGAAGGGGAACGATTGGCTGGTCTTGGCATCAGTCCAATCCTTATCGAAAATGCTGCGTTAGCTGCTGGCATGCCCGCGGGACCAATATTATCTGCCACCAAAAATACTGGCACTGTATCTATGAGCTTTGACGATATAAAAAATAGTCTCTTGTGCTCTCAGGTAAATATTGCGGTAAAAGCCTTACAAGAGAATAGGATCGACCCCATCAATGCTGATATCACCTCGGTTCTTGTCAATCAATTCCCGTCCTATACCGGCGGTGTCGTATCCTTCATTGATACGCTTGGCATAGCTGATTTCAGTGCGCTTTGTGAGCATCTTTATGAAAAAGACAATAGCCAAAAATCTTCTAACGAATGGCTTAAAGAAAAAGCTAAAGAGTT
>CBFDBT010000234.1:0-3523 GCA_965603115.1 uncultured Alphaproteobacteria bacterium | reverse complement strand
TATACTTTTGGCATTGTCATCCTGAGAAAGACGTCTTGTACCAGCAAAGCTCAAGGCAATATTTTTTGCCCCTGATGCCAACATACGATTACTGCGGCCAAATACTGCATTTTGCTCGTGTAAAATTGCAGGCACATTACGCACGCGTGCCGCTAGCATAGCAGGGATACTCGGGTAACCACCAAATCCAACCACCAAGTCTGGCCTTTGTCGGCCAAATTGACGCCAGCATTTAATTGTCGAGCCTAACATGTTGACTGCCAAACGTGCTTTACTCACAAGACCAACACCACTTTTATGCCCTGATTTTAACACAGTTCGCGGAACGTCATGTAAAATATCAGGGTAAGCATCTCCCCGTTGATCGGTAATAAAATGCACCGCCTGACCTCGAGACAAAAGAACACGACCAGTGGCTTCTGCGGGCATCATATGACCACCCGTCCCTCCCGCCACTAAGGTAATATGCTTATCGCCTGTCATCAGACATGCTCTCCAAAAAGAATGGGCCGCTCTGTGTAAACTGCTTCTTTTTTACGCGTAAGCGCGAGCACCATGCCAATGCCCAGTGCCATAGCAAGCATTGACGAACCCCCGTAGGAAATGAAAGGAAGTGTCATGCCTTTAGATGGCAAGAGCGCAAGATTTACACCCATATTAATCACTGCTTGCAAACCAAACTGTATAAGCAAACCAGACACCGCGAGCATTATAAACGGATCTTCTTCCTCAAGCTGGCGCATCAAGCCTCTCACGACCACCACCGCAAAAAGGCCGACAATGACAAGACAAGCAATTGCGCCAAACTCTTCACCAGCGACAGCAAAAATAAAATCAGTATGCGCGTCTGGCAAAGACATTTTCACGGTTCCCTCGCCTGGCCCTTGACCAAACAGGCCTCCATTTTCAAAAGCATCTAGAGCTTTATCAGTTTGGTAAGTGTCGCTATTTTCAGGAAATAAATATCCATTAATCCGGTTTGAGATATGGGGAACAAATAAATAGGCAACATATAAACCAGACAGCCCAACCGCAGCAGCCGTTCCAATCCAGATAAAGGGCAGCCCTGCCATTGCCATTTGCCCAAGCCATACCGCACTGATCAGTAAGGTTTGACCATAATCTGGTTGATTTAATAACAATAAAACTATGATAAGCCAAAGTGCTGTTGATAAGTGTTTTGCTGGTAAATTCTGGTCCTTAAGGTCCGAGGCCAGCAACCAAGCTGTTACCACAATGAACAAAGGCTTTACAAATTCTGATGGTTGAAGCGTAAACCCAGCAAGCTGTAACCAGCGCGTTGACCCTTTATACTCTGGGCCAACAATTAGCGTCAGCGTCAAAAGCAATAAAAAAACTGGCAATGCAACAATTGCCAAGCGCCGTACCGTCTGAACGCTAAAAAAAGATGTCCCTATCAACGCTATAAGCGCCAAACCGAGAAAAACAATCTGCCGTTTAGCAAAATAATAGCTCTCAAGTCCTAAACGTTCCGCCACCGCAGGGCTTGCTGTCAGTGTTAGCCACATGCCTGCTGCGACAAGTGAGAGGATATAGATCAAAAACCACCAATCTAACTCACGGCTCCACCGTGCAAGAAGAGACTTATCAGTTCTATCAAAACGGATCATGCGCTCTTCTCATTATTTTGCATCATATCTAAACCCATAACAAAGGCACGAAAAGCGTCTCCGCGAACTTCAAAATTATCGTACTGATCAAAAGCTGCGCAAGCTGGTGAGAGCAACACAACGTCCCCTTCATCAGCGCAAAATGCTGCACGATTGACCGCTTCATCCATTTGTCCGCACACCTCATAAGAGACCTTGCCTTCTAACTCAATGGCAAATTTTTCTGCGTCTTCACCGATTAGATAGGCCTCTTTCACATTTTCTAGTTGATCATAAAGGCCAGCTAATGTCGTTTCTTTCATTCGCCCTCCTGCAATCCAGCGAATATTTTTAAAACTTGCCAGCGCTTTTGAGGCAGCTTCTACATTGGTTGCTTTGGAATCATTAACAAAGAGAATATCATCTGCCGTTGTCGCGACATGCTCTTGGCGATGCGCAAGTCCTGGAAAACTCTTTAAACCAGATTGTATCTCGTCAATTTCCAGTCCCAGCGACAAACAAACCGCAGCTGCAGCCACAGCGTTTTGGGCATTATGCACACCCTTTAATGTCGGCCAATTCATCGCTTCATCAACTATAAAACCGTGTGCCCCGTCTGAGAAAATTACTTTATCATCAACAAAACTATAGCCATATTGCAATTCACTCTCGACAGAGATCGGCAATAATTTTGCCTTTATCTTTCCCATAAGGGATAAACAAAACTCATCATCCAAAGAGCAGATCGCTGTAGCGCCTATATCTTGCATTTCAAACAAATGCCCTTTAGCTTTCACATAGCCTTGCATATCCCCATGACGATCAAGGTGGTCAGGGGTGATGTTTAAAAGCACCGTGATATCAGCTGAAAACTCTTTCATCAGATCTATTTGATAGGATGAAACCTCAAGTACATACACACCACCCTCTTCAATTGGGTCTAGCGATAATACGCCGGTGCCAATATTGCCGCCGAGGGCTACAGGGCGGCCTGCATAGTCCAGAATATGTGCAATAAGTGCTGATGTGGTTGACTTTCCATTGGTACCGGTAATAGCCACAACCTTGTGATCCAACATTTCTTCGCGTGCACTTTGAAAAATGTCCATGTCCCCGATGATAGTCACATCATGCTTTAACGCTTTAGTCACCAAATCATGCGGTTCAGGATACTTATATGGAACGCCTGGAGCTAAAACCAGATAATCCATCTTTGTAAAATCAGCCTTGTATAAATCTAGCGCTGCGTCACCAACGGCTTGGCAACTGGCTGGGTTATCATCCCACGCCCAAACATCCGCACCAGACGACATAAGTGTCTGTACGGCTGCCACACCTGTTCGGGCGAGACCGAAGACCCCGACAGTTTTCCCGCAATAATAAGGCGCTATAATCACGTATTACCTCACCTTCAAAGTCGCTAGGCCAATGAGTGCCAAAATAACAGAGATAATCCAAAACCGAATTACAATGGTTGGCTCTGCCCAGCCCTTTTTTTCATAGTGGTGGTGAATTGGTGCCATGCGAAACACTCGCTTACCCGTTAGCTTAAAGGATGCTACCTGCACAATCACAGAAACAGTTTCCAGCACAAACAAACCACCGACAATAGCGAGCACAATTTCATGTTTAGTCACAACAGCAACCGAGCCTAGCGCGCCGCCCAGAGCAAGCGAACCCGTGTCACCCATAAAGATCATGGCTGGTGGTGCATTAAACCAAAGGAAGCCAAGACCAGCACCAATGATAGCCCCGCAAAAAATAGCAAGCTCGCCAGCGCCTGGCACTGGAGTTATCTGCAAATATTCTGAGAAAACAGCGTTACCCACGAGGTAAGATATTAAACCAAAGGTTCCTGCTGCAATAATCACCGGCATAGTGGCTAAACCATCTAAACCGTCAGTTAGATTAAC
>CBFDBT010000233.1:0-3569 GCA_965603115.1 uncultured Alphaproteobacteria bacterium | reverse complement strand
TGTTGCGAAATGATATGCGCAGCCCCTATAGCGGATGGAACATCCTTAGGAGTTTTGGCTGATTTCATTTGATCAATCACCGCCCTGGCACCCATGCGAACTTGCGCGACATCAACACCGGCCACTGCTGCTGGCAATAGTCCCACGTTTGAAAGTACTGAAAAACGACCACCGAGGGTAATAGAATGCTCTAGGGTCGGCAAGTCATGTAAGTCAGCAAGTTTTGACAGCGCTGATGGTTTAGGCTCGGTGACCACTGTGATATGATCTTTAAATTCGCACCTGCCTTGACTGAGCCATTCCATAGCAATAGCGAGTTGCGCGTGTGTTTCCAATGTGCCCCCTGACTTGGAAATGGCTATGATATGAGTATGCTCAGGGTTGAGGCCGGATAGTAAATGCGGAAAACCAACAGGGGCTAAGTTATCAGGGAAAGTTACTGTTGGGTGATCATCTGAGTAAGGGCCGCAAGCTTGAATGAGTGCTTGTCCACCTAGGCTGGAGCCGCCAATACCAAGCACGAGAACATCTTCGCTGATCGCTGATATGCGCTTTGCATGGTCCAATATTTCATCAAGGTCGTCTGTCTTATAGGGCAGGGACAGCGTTGGCTCATCCTCATTTTGTGTACTGGCAATAAATCTTGGCAAAGCTTCTGACAGTATTTCCATATAAGGGTGTTTTGCATCTGAAACAGAAATTTCAAAATTCTTATAATTCCACTTTAAAGACATAGAGCCTCCCCCCAGTTTTCTAACTATTCAGTGTATGCGGCTCAAAATCACTGTCTGCCACCGCCATAAACCATGAATTTAAAAATGTCTTTGTATCTTTTGCGTATGTTAAAGGCGTGCCATCAACCGCATCAACCTTACCGCCAGCGGCTATCAACACAGCGTGGGCCGCAGCTGTATCCCACTCGCAGGTGAGGCCGTGGCGCGGGTATAGGTCGGCTTTGCCTTCTGCAAGTAAGCAAAATTTAAGCGAAGAGCCAACGGATATATGCTCCGCATTTGGATAATGCGCAAGCCATGCTTCAAGTTCTGGTGAGCGGTGAGACTTGCTGGCAACAATTACCATATTATCAAGATTGACAGCGCGGGTCGTAATGGGTGTCCGGTTAATGATTTTTCCGTCTTTAACGTCAGCAGCCCATGCTCCAACGCCCTTAATACCCCACCAAATGCGGCTTTTGTCTGGCGCATAAACGATCCCCATTACGGGCTTTTTATCTTCGATGAGACCAATATTAACGGTAAAGTCCCCACGGCGATGCACGAATTCCTTGGTGCCATCTAGCGGGTCAACGAGCCAAAAAATACCATGGGAGATGTCCGGAATATCTCCTTCACTGGCGGCTTCTTCCCCGACCATGGGTATATGGGGGGCAATGCGCGCAAGCTCTGCTGCGATCACGGCTTCCCCCTTTTGGTCGGCGATGGTCACGGGCGAGCTGTCGTCTTTGGTCATAACGTCAAAATCTTGCCCGTAAACCTCCATAATAACAGCGCCTGCCTTTAATGTTGTCTCTAAAAGGTCTTCAATCATATGTTCCATTGTCTGTCATCCTCTGCGGCGGATTGTCATCCTGCATATAAAAGGCTTTGATGTGATAATCTTTGATGATATTGCAGAGAGATGAGCCGATGATCAAGCCCTCAATTTTACAAATGCACGATTAAATATTGGATAACATGTGACACAACAGACTAAACAAAGACTGCAAAGTGATCCTGGGCGCCCGGATGCCATTGAGGAATTTACAAATAAATTCATTATTCACCGTATTTCTAGCTTGCTGGTGAGTTTTTTTGCAAAACTGGGTGTGCACCCTAACGGGGTATCTCTGCTGGGCTTTATCTCAGGGTGGGGCGCGTCCTATTGCTATTTGCAAACGCCAACAGCACCAGCCATGGCATGGTATGGCTTCCTCTCTATGATCCTATGGCATATATTTGATGGCACCGACGGTAAGCTTGCCCGTTTTACAGGGAAAACGTCTGCCATTGGAAAAGTGATCGATGGCATCGCCGACTATGCAGTTTTTATCGTCACCTATAGCGCTTTGATGATGTTAATGTGGGATAGCTGGGGCTGGAGCGGCGTTGCGCTTGGTGTATTTGGCGGTGCTAGCCACGCGATGCAGTCGGCCCGCTACGAGGCTGAGCGTGAATTTTATAACACACTTATTTTGGGTAAAAATTTAAGCGATGCAGCTGATACAAAAGCGGAGGGCGGCATTGGCAGCTGGCTATCTCGCTTGCAGGACACCTATGAGAAAGCCCAATCAGGTAGTAAAGCAACGCTATTAACGCTTAAGCTGCGTGACTTACCAGAGGATAAACAGGCGGCTCTAAAGCATGAGATGGCCCCTCTTATTGAAAAGAATATCCATCAGTGGTCGGTAATGTGCGCTAATTATCGCACAATCCTGATTTTCGTCGGGGTTTACCTTGGCTTGCCCGAGCTTTATTTCCTCGTTGAGGTAACGCTACTGAATTTATTCCTCATCTTGCTCGCGGGCAGAACCACAAGACTTTATGAAAAGCTTGATGGGATGATGGCAGGGTAGAGGCCAAAGTAAGACGGGCCCCGAAAGGCCCGCTTATGTATTTTTAAGAATAGATTTTAATAATCGTCGTCATAGTCGCGGTATTTTTTCTTCTTCTTCTTTTTCTTATCTTTATATTTATTGCTGTTTGGATTAACGATTTCCCAAGCGCCATCATCTTGGCGGCAAGCTTTACCGTAGGCTTGCTCTTCCTTGTTACCAATATAGACAGTTTGTGTATATTCACGGCAATATTGACCATAAGTATTTTCATAAGCCGGTTCAGGTTCTACCCAGCCATGGTGACCACTATCGGGATTGCGCCACTCAGAGCGTTGACCGCTTCGGTTGCTCTCGAAAGCACTCATATGGGCTTCACGCATTCTCATTCTGTCAGCGTCATCAAGTTTGCGACCAATGCTGTTGCCCATAGAAGCACCAACTATGGTGCCTATAATCATGCCAGCATTACCACTGCCTCTGCCATGGTGTCCGCGTCCGCCACCATCAAGTGTAGAGCCAACAACTCCGCCTAAAATGGCACCAAAAACTGTGCCCTGTTCTTCGTTAGTACAAGCTGTGAGGCTGAGCGCTAAAGAGCCAACCAATAAGACTTTAACTAAGGGGTTTTTATTGCTGATTCGCGTTGTGGTCATGAAAAATTCCTAAAGTAAAATTAATACAAAGCCAATATACTCTGGTAATAATGAACAGACAATGAATATTTAATGGCACAAATAAGGCACAGCCAACCAATATTTGATAAAATTTTAACTAAAATTTATCTTTAAGTCTTTGGTTATACATTTCCTGCAATCTTAACTTACCGACCAGGGTGAGAGATGATTAAGTAGCAGGAGGGACCTAATGAGATTTGTATTTTTAACGGTATTTTTAATATTTTCTTCAACGTCAGCTGTATATAGCGAGGACACTGCCGGTTTTGCAGTACGCGCCAGTACGCTCGGGATTGGTGGTGAGTTGACGCTTCCTCTCAATGACAAAGTTAATGTCAGGG
>CBFDBT010000232.1:0-3582 GCA_965603115.1 uncultured Alphaproteobacteria bacterium | reverse complement strand
GGCGCGTTACGCGTCTGCTATAATTATCAAGATAGACTAAAAAGGCGGTCAGACCGATATATATAGGGCCATTAATCAAAAATGAATGATGACCATGTTGGACAATAGCAATGATGTTCATTGGTAAGATTAATATGAATATGTTCATTACTATAAGGTAAAAACGGCCATTAGAGAGGAATATCATGCCAAATGAATTGATGAAGCATAGAGTAATCAATGTTTCGTGGAACTCATCTGGCATTGGCTCTACGAAGACAACGTAAATTGCGCTCATTAATGTCGAGAGTAGGAGTATTAAAGCATTAAGATACTTGGGTTCTTGCTCTCGTTTCCAAAAACTCATCAATAATATTTGAAGGATAAAGCTCGCACTCAGTAATGAGATCAACAAAGTGCTGCTTGCGGTCTCTTTTGAAATATAGGTCATGGTAGCTGAGAGATAGAAGGTAAAAAGGAAGAGAAGAAGGCCAGCTATTGCATAGAGCAGGCGAAAATGCTTCCAAGCGTAGGTTTGGTATAAAGCTTCTGTCGCTGGCTCAATAAACGCGGCATCAATACTTTTTTTGAGTATTGTATGTGTTGATATTTTGTCGAACTTGTTAGGATCCACGTTTTTTCCAAAATATTGATTCTGCCCCATTTGCAGATTACAATCATTATAGTTAATAAAATATCAACGGGTTAATCTATCTACATTCTGTTAATATATTCTAGGGCTTTAATTATGATATTTTTCTGTGTAAACTAAGCCTTTCATATCTATGGAGGATTTTATGCTACGTACTTTGATCGCCGCCACCCTGATTTTTTGCCTACCAATAGCGGCTGACGCCAAAAGCAAAGATAAAAAACGCGCTGAAATTCAAAAAATGGCGCAAGAAACTCTCACACAGCTTTATAAAGAAGCTCCCCATACGAAAGCGGAAGTTAAAAACGCTAAGGGGTATGCGGTCTTTAAAAGCGGTGGAGTGAATCTCCTTATAGCGTCTGGTGGCAAAGGCAAAGGCATGTTGCATGATAACAGGACAGGCAAGAACACTTATATGAAGATGATATCAGGAGGCTTTGGTCTAGGGCTGGGCGTGAAAGATTTTCGCACTGTTTTTGTTTTCAAAACCACCAAAGCAATGGATCAGTTTTTTGACCAAGGCTGGGATTTTTCGGCTCAAGCTGACGCTGCCGCTGTTGCCAGTGGTGATGGAGGAGAAGGCAGTGCTGCTGGCACTGTAATGCCGGGCACTGATATTTACCAGATAACCAAAAACGGCCTCGCCCTGCAAGCCACCTTGCAAGGCACCAAATATTATAAAGATAAAAAGCTTAATAAAAAGAAATAGAAATAAGCAATTAGATATAGAAAATGTCATGGGTCGCGTTTATCGCGGCCCTTTTTTTATCTATCTATTTTGGTGAGAAAAGTGGTGCCGGCACCAAGAATCGAACTCGGGGCCTGATGATTACAAATCAACTGCTCTACCATCTGAGCTATACCGGCATCTTCACTTTATAAGACACTATCCGTGGACAGCGGGGCTCTTGTAGCCGAAGCCTTTTCACTCGTCCAGTCTTTTTTTGCCAAAAGGACGCATTTTTTGTGGGGCAGGGGCTAAGCCAGCAAAAACACGACTCACCTGTATTATAATTGGCTAAATATAGGGACTGTAGAGCGCAATATAATACAGCTAATACACCTATGTCATAAATTTTAAAAAATAATATAATATATAACACACTGTTTTCATTGCATAAATATAATTTATTGTAAAAAACTCTGTTGCAAGCGTTGACATTACTGCGGTGGTGTATTACATAACTAGTACACCGCGACGATAAAGCGCTACACACTATAGAGCATAAAGCCAAATTTTAAAAAGAGCTGCTCAGCGAGGAAACGCTTATTAAAGTCCCGGCCCGAGCACGACAGTGTTTAAGACTAGTTAAGAAAAGCGGAAAGAAATGGAAAACCATCAACCGCAAAAAAAAGCCCCGCTTAAGAGGGTAAAACAAAAAAAGCTCAGGCAATGAGCGACGATGAAAACTCCGTAAAGAGAGTTTTAATTTTTAAAAGGAAAGACCGAAAAATCGGCACCATTTAAAAATACTGAACGACAACAACTAGATAAAAAAAGAGGAGACGAGTTATGACAGCAACAACAAGATATCAAAATACTAAAAGGGCCATTCGGCGAAGTCACCGAATTGCACGTCTTAGCCATCAACTGACGCTGGCCGCTTCAAGCCGATGTGTCTCACATGTTTAATTTTAGGGAATATATCATGAAGCCGGAGTGGACGGACGAACAGCCGATCTACCGGCAACTGAAAGACAAAGTGCTAACTGCAATTATGGAAGGCTCCCTCAAAGAAGGAGAATCGCTTCCATCGGTTAGAAATGTAGCGGTTGAAATGCAAATCAACCCAATCACTGCGTCAAAAGCATATCAGGAGCTGGTTATGGATGGATTAGTAGAAAAGAAGAGGGGCCTCGGTATGTTTGTTATCGAAGGCGCCCGCGATAAATTACTCGAAGACGAACGCGAGCGTTTCTTAACGCAAGAATGGCCCCGTGTGCTTGAGGTGATAACACGCCTTGGGCTCACTGTGGACGATCTACCCAAAAACAACAAGAAACATTAAGGGACAGATCATGGAAAATATAATAACAGCAAGAAATTTAACAAAAAAATTCGGCAGTTTTCAGGCCCTAAAGGGTGTGGACTTTGATATTCCTATGGGACGCATTGTTGGACTTATCGGCGCGAACGGCGCAGGTAAAACAACCATGCTCAATGCCATCTTGGGGCTTTCTTCCTATGAAGGAGACTTGAGCGTTTTTGGCAAAGACCCATCGAAAGACCGTGCAGAACTGATGAATGACGTTTGCTTCATCTCTGATGTAGCAACCTTGCCAAAATATATGAAAGTAAGTGAAGTGCTTGATTATGTTGGCGATATTCATCACGGATTTGACCGCGATGTGGCCCTTCGCTATCTGGCTAAAACCACAGTGCCGCTCGATAAAAAGATCCGCGCCTTGTCAAAAGGCATGATCACGCAGGTGCATTTGGCTGTGGTAATGGCGATCGACGCTAAACTTTTAGTGCTCGACGAGCCAACACTTGGCCTTGATATCATCTTTCGCAAGAACTTTTATTCAGCCCTGCTGGAAGAGTTTTTTGACGAAGACCGTACCATTGTTATCACCACCCACCAGGTGGAAGAAGTAGAGCATATTCTCTCAGATGTTATTTTCATAAAGGACGGGGAGATTGTTCTCTCAACCGACATGGATAGCTTGGGTGAATTGTTCGTTGAATTGATGGTAACACCGGGTATGGAAACTGAAGCAGACGCCCTAGCACCGATCTCAAAAGGATCAGCCTTTGGTAAAAGCACAAATATATATCGCGGCGTAGACCGTGAGACCCTCAAAGCACTGGGAGAGACCCGTCGTTTAGGGCTCGCTGATGTCTTTGTGGCGACAGTAGAAGGAGGAGCATAATGAAAAATAATATAACAAAATTTGCAGCTCTGGTTAAACGAGAGTTTATTGAGCATAAAAATGGTTACTTATGGATA
>CBFDBT010000231.1:0-3719 GCA_965603115.1 uncultured Alphaproteobacteria bacterium | reverse complement strand
CCAGATATAGAAGACAGGTTATGCTCGCCCAATTCCCAATCCAGCGTCAAGACAGCTTCTGTCTGATCGTTGTAGCTAAAGTCACCATTGGCATGGCGCTTGCCGTCCAACACATTATTGTTAACAGATGAATCCGCACCAAATATACCCAAAATTTGCGAATAAAGCAGCCCGTTAAGTCCTGAATCTGGATTATTCATTGGCTCTTCACCATCGGTCTCGATGTTGCGACCAAGCACATCAAAGGAGCTTTTCTCAAGCTTCAAAGTTGCGGTCAGATTATCGCTTACGTCCATTTCAACAGTACCGCGAACAGTCCAGTCTTTCTGGTTAGGCTCATTTTGACCGAGTGTAAGGTTTTCAATATAACCATCCAGCTCATGGTAGCGCGCAGCAACACGAACACGAACTTTATCGGATACTGGGCCAGACAACACTAACGTGCCTTCTTTTTCATTATCCGTTGGCTCCCAAGCTACAGAAGCTGAGCCTTCAAATTCTTCCGTTGGCTTAGCTGTTGTCATGTTAAGTGCACCAGCTACTGAGTTTTTACCAAACAAGATTGACTGTGGGCCGCGCAACACTTCGATACGGGCTAAATCAAGGAAAGGTGCGCGAGACTGTTGTGCGCGACCGTGGTGAATACCGTCAACATAAATACCAACAGACTGTTCAAAACCTTGGTTGTTTCCAGATCCGATACCACGGATAAAGACGTTAGTTCCGATGCCACTTTCCGCCATTGTAAAGTTAGGCACAGAAAACTGAAGGTCAGCCATACGCTGAATTCCCTGGTCTTCAATAAAGTTGCCGTCGATAACAGCTACAGAAATAGGAACATCCTTAAGGCTTTGTTCACGGTGCTGTGCGGTTACGACGATTTCTTCGAGGGCAGGCTTGTTATCTTGCGCAACAGCGGCTTGCGTGGTCAACAATCCACCCAAAAGGGTTGTCGACACCAAAGCAGACGTAGCTTTTAAATAATTTATATGTTTCACGGTACTCTCCAATATATTATTATAATAGTTGGTATCTTCTCTATTCTATATTCAGACCCCATTCAAGGATAAGCGTTTGTAAATACACAATTTAGTGCGTATTATTTTTTTTGAGTGTAAATATGCAACAATTAACCTTTGGCTGATAATTATGGTTAATAATATGGCAACAATGCGCCCAGCCTTTAAAGTTACATATAGTTGATCATTGAATATTTGATCTTGCCGTGGCAGTCTCAAGGCAAACATAGAGCTACAAAACAGTAGAACGAATTCATTATGCTATACATTGGGGAGGGGTAAACCATGAATATTGCATCTGAAAAACCTATTGAACATGTTGATGTCTTAATAATAGGCGCTGGAATTTCCGGCATTGGGGCCGCCTGTCATCTAACGATGAAAAGCCCTGATAGATCTTATGCTATATTAGAAGGTAGAGATGCCATCGGTGGCACTTGGGACCTCTTTAAATATCCCGGAATACGTTCAGATTCTGACCTTTATACCTTCGGCTATAACTTCAGGCCTTGGATTGAAGATAACCCACTCGCCGCGGGTGATGTTATTTGCAATTATTTAAAAGATACGACCGAAGAGTATGGCGTTGACAAAAAAATTCGCTTTGGGCACCACATTAACAAGGCTTCATGGTCAAGTGAAAACCGTTGCTGGACACTCGACATCACGCGCAAAGACAGCGGTGAAACCTTTCAAATGACCTGCAAATTCCTCTTTAGTTGCACGGGCTATTATAATTATGACAAGGGCTACTTACCTGAGTTTAAAGATTATGACAGCTATAAAGGCACTGTAGCCCACCCGCAGCATTGGCCTGAAGGGCTAGACTATACAGACAAAAAAGTTCTGGTTATTGGCAGCGGCGCCACGGCTGTTACCATCGTGCCTGCCATGGCTGGTACCGCAGCACATGTTACCATGCTCCAGCGCTCGCCCAGTTACGTCTTATCTCGCCCCGGCATCGATAAGTTTGCAGCATGGCTCAATCGCTGGCTACCTTCCAAGATCGCTTACGGCATCAACCGAGTTAAATATGTCTGGCTGGCGCTATATCTTTATGCCGTTAGCAGAAAAAAGCCGCAAAAGATGCGCGACTATATCATGGAAGAGACACAAAAATCCGTTGGGCCGGACATTGACGTCAATGTACACTTCAACCCCACATATAAACCATGGGATCAACGCCTTTGCCTCGTTCCCGACGAAGACCTCTTTTTGCATCTGCGCGATGGTAGTGCGTCTATCATCACTGACCATATTGACTGTTTCACAGAAAAAGGCGTTAAACTGGTATCAGGTGACGAAATAGAAGCGGATATCATCGTACCCGCAACTGGGCTGGCTCTTCAGTTTATGGGTGGTGTAGAGCTTTGGGTTGATGACAAAAAAATAGAAGGCGGAGACCTTATCAACTACAAGGGCATGATGTTCTCCAACGTGCCTAATATGGTCTCTACATTCGGTTATACCAATGCATCATGGACTTTAAAGGCTGACCTTACCGCCGATTATGTTGCCCGCTTGCTCAATCATATGGAAAAGCACAATTTTGATATGGTCGTACCCGAGCTCGACAAAGATAGCATTGGTGAAATTCCAATGGTCGAGCTGGAATCAGGCTACGTCCAGCGTGGTTTAGCCATCATGCCAAAACAGGGACTAGATCGACCATGGCGCAATAAGCCAAACTACCTCCTAGACCTGATGGCAATAAAATTCACAACATTTAATGATGATGTATTGAAATTTTCCAAAAAGGCGGCAGCCACCAAAGAAAAAGCTGCATAGAGACAACATTGTTTAGAGGATAAAATTTTGGCACAATCATCAGGTGATGCAAAGTATGTCCATGGCATCCGTGCCAATATGGGCCAATTTTGCCAGCAATTACTGCAAGTATTTTTTGTCGGCCTAACCATTGGTCTCCAGCGCAATGTAGTGCCGGCGCTTGCTGAAACTGAGTTTGGCGTACCTGCAGGCTCTTTCACCCTGCTTATGGCTTTTATTATCAGCTTTGGTTTTGTTAAAGGTGCGATGAACTTTGTCGCCGGTGGCATGTCAGAGAAATATGGTCGTCGCAAAGTTCTCCTTTGGGGCTGGATAGCTGCTCTACCCATACCCTTTATCATCCTCTATGCACCCAGTTGGAACTGGATTGTAGCCGCCAACATCTTACTTGGCCTCAATCAAGGCTTTGCTTGGTCTATGACGGTGACATCCAAGGTCGATATAACAACAGCCGAACAGCGCGGGCTGGCAACCGGTTTTAATGAATTTTCTGGCTATAGCGGTGTGGCAATCGCTGGCATCATCACTGGCTATATGGCGACAGATATTGATCCGCGACTAGCTCTTTTCTCTTTTGGCCTCACAGTGATCGTCATTGCCCTTATATCAGCCTTTCTTTTCAGCAAAGATACGCTACCTTGGGCGCGCGCCGAAGCGCAGGCGCACAAAGACGGTACTCACAAAGGGCCAACACCGCGTTTCCCCACTAATGTTTCAGAAAAACCAACAATGGGTGAAATATTCAAGTTGGTCAGCTTTCGCCACAAAACTTTTTCTGCCCTATCACAAGCTGGCTGCATTGAAAAATTTGTCGATGCACTCGTCTGGGCTTTCTTCCCAATATACTTATTATCTAAAGGCCTCAGTCTCATTGATATTGGCTGGGTGGTAGGCACGTACGGCCTCGTATGG
>CBFDBT010000230.1:0-3770 GCA_965603115.1 uncultured Alphaproteobacteria bacterium | reverse complement strand
CCAAACATTCAACCCAAAGACCACCCACTGGTAACGGAAGCCAAAGCCGCCTTGGAAGCCGCCAAAATTGCCCGTGAACATAAAATCGTACGTGCACGCACCAGCGGCACTGTCACCAACATCGACTTACATCCGGGTGAATATATACGACAAGGCACCCCTGCCTTTTCTATGACCACAGATGACGCGCTCTGGATTGAAGCGAACCTCAAGGAAACAGATTTAACCTATGTGAAGGCAGGACAAGTGGTTGAGATTTATGTCGACGCCTTTCCAGATGAACCTCTCACAGGCATTATTAGCAGCATTGACCCGGCAGCAGGCGCGGAGTTTTCTATTCTTCCCCCTCAAAATGCCACTGGAAACTGGGTAAAAGTCACCCGCCGCTTTCCTGTTCAAATCACACTGGCGAACGGTCCCGGCATCAACCACCTTCGCGGCGGCATGACTGTAGAAGTTGAAATAGACACAGAGCATAAACGCAGCCTGAGCACCCTCTTTAGCATTATCCATTAGGTCCTAATTCAGTGGCAGAGAAAAAACAGCTTAGACAAACAGCCCCTGCTGGCGGTGGTGTAGATGATGACATTGCATCGATGACAGACCATCGTGGCTGGCTGATACTATGTATAATTGTCACCATCGCACTCCATGCCATTGATACCACCATTGTTAATGTGGCCTTGCCGCATATGCAGGGCTCCCTGCAAGCAAACTTTGATCAAATTTCCTGGGTTATCACGACCTACTTGTTAGCGATTGTTATTGCGACCCCACTCGTGTCTTGGCTGGCGCATCGCTTTGGCACAAAAAATGTTTTGATCGGCTCTATTCTTCTTTTCACCTTTGCGTCTGTCTTGTGTGGCATATCGCTATCACTTGATTCGATGATCGCCGCTCGTTTCTTTCAAGGCGCGGCTGGCGCACCACTTATCCCACTTGCACAGACCATTATGGTGCGGCTTTCCACCAATGAAGACCGCGCTAAATTAATGGGCATCATGGGCGTTGGTGTGATGACAGGCCCGGTTCTCGGCCCAACCATTGGCGGCTATATTACGGAATATGCCAGTTGGCGCTGGGTATTTTTCATCAACGTTCCGCTTGGTCTCGCCACCGCTTTTGGACTTTCAATTTTATTGAAAAGGCAATTACGCACAGCAGATAGAAAATTTAATCTAATGGGCTATGCAATGCTGGCCATTTTCATCGCCTGCCTGCAAATGGCCCTCGACCGAGGCGAAACCCTAGACTGGTTCGACAGCGTAGAGATGTTTGCCTATCTCATCATCGGCAGCGCGGCCTTTTGGATGTTTCTTGTCAACAGCACAACGTCAAAACATCCCTTTATTCCACCTGAGCTATTCACAGATAGAAACTTCATGGTTGGAACTTTTCTTTATTTTCTAGTTGCCGCCAATATGACCACCGCCCTCATATTGCAGCCAACCTTGATGCAAAAAGTAATGGGCTACACTATTTTAGATACCGGTGTTTTGCTGATACCCCGCGGCCTTGGAATGATGCTCGGCATGGCCTTAGCCCCGCGCATTCTTCAACAGGTCAACACAAGGCTATTGCTCTTTGTCAGCGTTATTATCATGACAATTGGCATTTACCCTTTTGCCTTTTTGAACGTTCAAGCCCCTGCAGAAATTTTAACCATACCGCCTTTCTTGCACGGCGTTGGCATTGGCCTGACCTTTGTTATTGCATCCACCATGTCTTATTCCACTCTTAGGCAGGACGTTCAGGTTGACGGAGCAACCTTTTTCAACCTCATGCGTGGCTTAGGCCAAGCGCTGGGCGTGTCCATAATAGTCACGGTCGTATCTCGCTACAGCCAGATAAACCAAACAGAGTTGGTGGAGCGAATCACTGCCTTAACACTACCCAATGATACTTTCTGGCAATCACAGCAAGCTATGGCGGTGGCAACGCTAGAAATCCAACGTCAAGCCGCAATGATAGCCTATTCAAATGCCTATCTAGCGTTGATAGTCATGGCCCTCACTATTTTGGCGGCACTCTTCTTCATGAAAGACTTTGATAAATCCACTATATGATGTAGCCATTTCCTCGCATCACAATTGATATTGCATCTTGCATCGACTGGAAAACTTGGCTACTGAAAGGTGAAATTGAATATGTGCGCATGATCGCACCAAGGTGGAGACACCACAACAGGAGCATCTGATGAAATTCTTCCTCGATACAGCTGACATCGACGACATTCGTGAAATGAACGCCACTGGCCTTCTAGACGGCGTAACAACCAACCCTTCTCTGATTAAAAAAGCTGGTCGCGACTTTTTCGAAGTTATTACCGAAATCGCTAGCGAAGTGGATGGCCCTGTGTCAGCCGAAACCACAGCCCACGACCATGAAACCATGCTTTTAGAAGGCTTTAAATGCGCCAAGATCGCCGATAATATTGCCGTAAAAGTCCCACTTACTGTTGAGGGTCTAAAGACATGTAAAGCCCTGCGTGCTGAAGGCATTATGGTCAATGTGACGCTTTGCTTTTCCGCTAATCAAGCACTACTTGCTGCCAAAGCGGGTGCCACTTTCATCAGCCCTTTTGTTGGTCGCCATGATGACAACGGCTTTAACGGCATGGATCTTATTGAAGATATCCGCACCATTTATGACAATTACGGATTTGAAACCCAAATCCTCGTAGCATCTGTGCGCCACCCTATTCACGTGTTAGAAAGCGCACGCATCGGTGCGGACGTTGCCACAATGCCTGCCAGTGCGATGAAAGCTCTATTTAATCACCCTCTAACGGATAAAGGCCTAGAGGGCTTTGACAAAGACTGGGCAGCAACGGGCTTTAGTATTCTTTAAGGTATAGATATCCTCGCTTCGCTGCGGGCGGCTGTTCGCCTTGCCTTGAAGCCGATGGCTTCTGCGGAATTGTGGATAACCCCTCGCATAGGCTCGGCCTTCTACTTAGTCGGTACGCGCACTCTTCGTGCGCTAATGAAGATGTGCACAAATCCGAAGGCACTAGTGCCTGAGGCAAGGGCAACGCCCGCCCGCAGCGAAGCGAGGATAGATATAAAATTAATATAAGGCGGCCTTCAGGGTCGCCTTTTTTATATCTATGCGCCTCCCGCAACAGGCTTGACCTTCCTGCACATTAAAAGCAAAGTGTTTTCAAGGGAGAAGTACATGAAAATTATGGGAGCACTCGTGATGATGATTGCCGCATTCGTGAGTGACGATGGCAAACAAGCCTTTGTGAATGTAGGAGAGGCAATCCCCTCCATAATGCTTGATGTGCGCTATGCCGGTTCGGATAATTTTATTGGCAGACCCATAGATGGCTATAAAGCCTCTAAAATATTCATCTCTAGTGAGGCCGCACAGGTCCTCAAAGTCATTCAAGACGAGCTACAACAAGAGGGGCTCTCTCTTAAAATATTTGATGCCTACCGACCACAACGCGCAGTGGATGACTTTGTACACTGGGCCGCTGACCCAAATGACATCACCACAAAAAATAAATATTACCCCGAAATCAAAAAGGACCGCATCATACCAGATGGCTATGTCGCAGAAAAATCGGGTCACAGTCGTGGCAGCACACTCGACCTAACAATAGTTACTGCGCAGGGCGCTGAACTTGATATGGGTTCAGGCTGGGACTATTTTGGCAGAAAATCCCATGCCTTTTATAAAGGTATTTCAGTAGTGCAAAAGGCTAACCGGCAAAAGCTTAGGGAGATAATGACTAGGCATGGCTTTGTTCCTTATGATGAGGA
>CBFDBT010000229.1:0-3803 GCA_965603115.1 uncultured Alphaproteobacteria bacterium | reverse complement strand
GGTCACTTTGCCTTCGTCAACACCAAGGTGCTCAACTACGATTTTTTTTACTTTATCAGCAACGTCACTCATATATATTTCCTCTAAATAGTTTAAACCACAGTCAACATGACTGGAACCTTACACACAAAACTACAGACATAAAATAAAAAAAGCCATAGTCCTGTTATTCAAAACTTTTAAGCACACTAATTGTACTTTCGGGCGCTAGGTATCATACTAATTTCAAAATGAGAAGTAGTAGTTTTAAAATAATAATAATCTATCATCTCAGAACTACATAAAAACTCATTATATCATGGCCAGCCCGCCATTAACATGAAGTGTTTGCCCTGTAATATATTTAGCCTCATCACTCGCTAAATACAATACTGCGCTGGCAATATCTGATGGTTCCCCAAGAGTCCCTGTCGGTATATTTGTTATAATGGCCTGCTTTTGGTCATCGTTTAGATCATCGGTCATGGGTGTTACTATAAAGCCTGGTGCAACACAATTAATCGTTATCCCGCGTCCGCCCACTTCTTGAGCCAAAGATTTTGACATCCCGATGAGCCCTGCTTTAGAGGCACAGTAATTAGCTTGTCCCGGATTCCCCGTGACACCAACGACCGACGTTATATTTATAATCCGTCCTGCACGAGCTTTCATCATACCCCGTAAAACGCCTTTAGAAAGCTTGAAGGCAGACTCAAGGTTAATACGGATAACATCGCTCCATTCATCATCTTTCATACGCATTGCAAGATTGTCGCGCGTTACGCCGGCATTATTTACCAAGATATCAACTGCGCCCATGGCCTCAATAGCTTTTTTGGGTAGAGCATCAACACTTTCACTATCAGAAAGGTTAGCAGTTATAACATGAACTCGTGAGCCAAGCTCTTTCGCAAGTTCATTCAATTTTTCTTCCCGAGTGCCTGAGATAACAACTTCAGCCCCTGCCCCGTGAAGCATAGTTGCAATGGCTGCACCAATTCCGCCTGTTGCGCCAGTTACAAGTGCTTTTTTTCCTGTAAGATCAAACATACATAGTTCCTTTAAAGTGCTGCCAAGAAGGCATCAACATCATCAATGTCTTGAATATTGCTTGTTTCAATGGTGCGATCTATTCTACGCATCAAACCGCTTAATACTTTGCCTGAACCTATTTCAACCGCTTTGTCAACACCGAGGTCCGGCATAGAGACAATACTTTCACGCCAACGCACAGCACCTGTTACTTGTTCAGCAAGTAATACTCTAATACTCTCGGCATCTGTAACTGGTTCAGCAATCACATTGGCGATGACAGGTAGCGAAGGTTCATTAATCGAAGTATCTGCAAGGGCTTTTTGCATTTCATCAGCGGCCGGCTGCATAAGTGGACAATGAAATGGCGCTGATACTGGAAGGAGTATACCGCGCTTGGCACCTTTTTCCTTAGCCAGTTCTATTGCACGTTCAACCGCTGCTTTATGGCCTGATATTACAACTTGACCCGGAGCGTTATCGTTTGCGGTAACACATACTTCTTCGCCTGCTGCTTCATCGGATATTGCTCTCAAGTCGGCTAATTCTAAACCCAATATAGCCGCCATTGCACCCTCACCTACTGGCACAGCGCGTTGCATAGCCTGACCTCGTAGCTTTAAGAGTTTGGCAGTGTCGCTAAGCGATAAGCTGCCAACAGCACAAAGAGCAGAATATTCACCAAGGGAATGTCCTGCAGCGTGACTAGCTATATCACAAACAGCGTGGCCGCTTTTTTGAATCATTCTTATTATTGCTATTGAATGCGCCATAAGCGCTGGCTGCGTATTCTCTGTAAGTCTTAAAGCGTCTTCATCATCACCCCACATGATTTTAGAGAGGTCTTGCGACAATGCGTCATTAACTTCCTCAAAAACTGAACGGGCATCAGCACTGGCATCTGCCAGAGATTTCCCCATACCTAGATACTGGCTTCCTTGACCCGGAAAGAGTAGTGCTCTTGTCATAATATATCCTTTGCCTGACAAAATACTTTCGATGAGGGGATACTCTTAATCAGGATAAAGTGCAAGATGCTAGCTAAATAATTGGATTATTATCTAGCTTTTACAGCTCTATTAATAGTTTTGCTTGTTATTTTATGAACTGAGCGTTATAGAGACGCCTCTTGAGTCTTATAAGGAGATTTAAGAATAACTAGAAGCAAGCTGGAGGCACTGAATTTGAACTCAGTGAGCGATCAGCGTTATATTTGGAGTGAAGCATGGATTTGTATGAGCATGTTATCATTGCGCGTCATGACATAAGTGCCGCGCAAGTTGAAGCACTCACTGCCGATTTTTCGAAAATTATCGAAGACAATGGCGGTACAGTTGCTAAGAATGAATATTGGGGCTTAAAGTCTCTTGCCTACAAAATTAAGAAAAACCGCAAAGGTCATTATGTTCTTTTGAACCTTGATGCACCGCATGCTGCAGTTTTTGAGATGGAGCGCCTAGAGCGACTCAATGAAGATATTTTACGTACGATGACAATTCGTGTTGATGAGCTTGAAGAAGGTGAATCAATCGTTGTTCGTCAGCGTAGCGAAAAGAGCCGTCCGAGAGACCGTGATCGTGGCGATCGTGGCGATCGTGGACCTCGCGAAAAATCATTCGACAATAAAGGGGAGAAATAAAATGGCTGAAGGTGGTCGTCGTCCTTTTTTCCGTCGTCGGAAAACTTGTCCTTTTTCAAGCGATAACTCGCCGAAAATTGACTATAAAGATGTAAAGACATTGCAGCGTTATGTATCTGAGCGTGGTAAGATTGTACCAAGCCGTATAACTGCAGTATCCGCAAAAAGACAACGCGAACTCGCACGTGCTATCAAGCGTGCCCGTAATATCGCGCTGCTCCCATTCATAATTAAATAACACAAACAGAGGAGATATATAATGGACATCATTCTTCTGGAACGTGTCGCAAAATTAGGACTTATGGGAGATGTAGTAACTGTTAAAGACGGTTATGCCCGTAACTTCTTGTTGCCTCAGAAAAAAGCTCTGCGCGCAACAGAATCTAACAAAAAAGTTTTTGAAGCCCAGCGTGTTGAGCTTGAAGCCCGTAACATTGAGCTGAAATCAGAAGCTGAAAAAATCGCGCTTAGCCTAGCTGATGTAAAAGTTGTTCTTATTCGCCAGGCTGGTGAATCTGGTCACCTTTATGGATCAGCAACAACGCGTGATATTGCTGAAGCTGTCACAAATTCTGGTGTGGCTATCAATCGTGCACAGGTTATTCTTGCGCATCCTATCAAAAGCATTGGCCTTGTTGATGTTTCGATCAAACTTCATCCTGAAGTGAGCGAGACTGTTGTAGTCAACATCGCCCGCTCTGAGGAAGAAGCTGAAACACAATTTGAAACAGGTACAGCTGTCACAGGCGAAAAGACTGAAGACGAATATGTGTTCGAGCCTGGTGGGTTTGATGATGAAGACGAAGATGAAGTTGAAGCGAAAGCCTCAGAAGATACACCTGAAGAATCCTCAGACGATGCCTCTGAAGATGCATCTGACAAAGAAGAAGCTTCAGAATAATATTTTCGACTTAAGTAATTTAGATTTAAGGCTGTTCCTTGGAGCAGCCTTTTTTCTTTGTGTTATAGATTTTATTTGCAAATGCACGCATCGCTGTTAAACCAAAACCATGAATTCTGATAATAAAAATCCTAAATCTTGGCAAAGTCCTGAAGTCTGTCTTATCCTTATGGCAGCGGCAGCACCCTTTAGTTTTGCTATATGGATGGCATTGCTCAACAACTTTACGGTCGAAGTCGCAGGCTTTACCGG
>CBFDBT010000228.1:0-3815 GCA_965603115.1 uncultured Alphaproteobacteria bacterium | reverse complement strand
CCGCAAACCTTTCCGTGACCAGCTTTTTGCTTATACTAATCATGATGGTGAAGTAATTCGTTTTCATCTGTCAGGTGTTGCAATGTTCGAGCGCGAGAGTGGTGAATTTTCAGGATACCGCGGTGTTGGTATGGATGTTACCCAGCGTTACAAAGACGCAGAGGTCGTTGAAAAAACCCGCATTGACCTTGAGGACACTTTAGCTGAATTAACGCGTAAAAATATGGCGCTTGATGTTGTGTCTGTGCAGGCGAAAAGTGCTTTGCTTGCTAAAAATGAATTTCTGGCGTCTATGAGCCACGAGCTTAGAACGCCATTAAATGCCATCATCGGCTTTGCTGATACGATCACGGCATCTGATAATGAGTTAGACGATACCCACCAAGGTTATATCTGTGACATCCATGATGCTGGCACGCATCTGCTAGAACTTATTAACGATATTCTAGATATTGCTGTGATCGAAAGTGGCGAGCTTAGTCTTAATCAAGATGTGATGGCAGTTGATGTCTCATTAAATCAAGCATTAAGCTTAACGACGGCCATGGCTGAGGCAAAGTCGATTAATACGGATAAGGTAACCACTGAAAGTGACTATTTTATCAAAGCAGATCATCGCCGTTATGTTCAAATCATTGTTAATCTCCTTTCAAATGCCTTTAAATTCACTCCTGAAGGCGGTGAAGTTGGCCTTGATGTTGAAAAGCGCGGCAAGCGACTTGATGTGACGGTTTGGGACAATGGAATTGGCATTAAAGCCGAAGATCAAAGCAGAGTTTTTGAAAAATTCCAACAAGTTACAGATGATTTTTATTCCCGCAAGCAAGAAGGCACAGGGCTTGGCCTTCATATATCTCGTGAACTAGCGCGACGCATGGGTGGTGATATTACCTTAGAAAGTGAAGAAGGCAAAGGCTCCCGCTTTACAGTGAATATTCTTCTGGCAGATAAAGATGATGTTGATGAAGATGACATGCAGTGGATTTAAACTGCAAATTGCTCCATGAATATCCGCTCTTCTAGGTTATGTTCTTTATCAAACAATAGGGTAAAGGTTACATCGCGCGCTTCTGATACTTCTACTCGCACAGCGTCACGCACTTCGTGCATATCGGCAACAGCCGATACAGGGCGCTTTTCATGATCCAAAATGTCAAATATAACCGTTGAATCATGGGGCAAGAGGGCTCCATGCCAACGTCTTGGTCTAAAGGCTGATATGGCTGTTAGCGAAAGAACATATGAGCCGATCGGAATGATAGGGCCGAAAGCAGAGTGATTATATGCCGTGCTGCATGCAGGAGTTGATACAATTGCCCCATCTGCTAACAGATATTCCATTCTAACTTTCTCATCAACTGTGATGCGGATTTTTGCAGCTTGACGGGTTTCCCTCAATAGAGATACTTCGTTGATTGCCAAGAAATTATGCTTATTACCTTTGTCACAGGTAGCCAGCATCCTTAAGGGATGAAGGTCATATCGTAGTGCTTTTTCTATGCGCTCTTCAAGGTTTTCAAGGTTGAATTCATTCATAAGAAAACCAAAAGTTCCCCGATTTAGGCCATAGATAGGGATATCAAGCTGTAAAGTTTCATGTAAGGTTTGCAGCATGAAACCGTCGCCGCCTAGGGCAACGATCACGTCAGCGTCCTCAAGGGGTACCGTCGCATAGCGGGCTTTAAGGTCAGCCGCGGCTTGTTGGGCAAGGCCAAAGTCACTTGCCAATATGCAAATTTTATTTTTCATAATAGTCTCAAGTATAGCGAGCAATTTCAGTTGTTCAAACTAGAAAAGAATAATTTCGATAATGTTAAGATTATGAGAGTATAGACTAACCACCCGTAACATTCATATGGCGTGATGTCGCAGGTAACTCTTGGTTATGGGCATCTTCGAAAAGGTGGCCTTCAGGTTTTTTGGCAAGAGCAGCATCGAGTGCACTGTGAAAGGCATCATCATTGTCACTCGACCTGAGAGCTTGTCGCAGATCTATATGTTCTTCGCGCCCTAGGCAAAGATAAATCTGCCCAGTGCAGGTCACACGCACCCGGTTGCAGCTTGCGCAAAAGTTATTGGTTAGTGGCGAAATAATGCCAAGTTTTGCTGCATGGCCTGCAATATTGTAGTAGCGGGCAGGGCCACCAGTTTTATGTCCAGATGGGATTAAATCCCATGACTTTTCCAGCGTCTGGAGCGCCGATGTAAGAGGATAAAACTGTTCATTACGGTCACCCTCAATTTCACCTAGGGGCATCGCTTCAATTAAAGTAAGGCCAATATCTCTATCTAAGCAAAACTTAAGTAACTCATTGAATTCATTATCATTAACGCCCTTAACTGCGACAGCATTAGCTTTAACTTCAAGGCCTGCAGCTTGAGCGGCATCAATACCTCTTAGTACTTTTGCCAGATCACCGCGTCTTGTGATTTCTTTAAATTTATCGGCGTCTAATGTATCAAGCGATACATTGATACGGCGCATGCCAGCTTTGTATAAATCACCCGCATACTTTTCTAACTGGCTTCCGTTGGTGGTCAGCGTCACTTCATCGAGCTTGCCGCTAGACACATTTTCCCCCAGAGCATTGACAAGGTCTAAAATCCCGCGTCTTACTAAGGGCTCGCCGCCTGTGAGACGAATACGTTTGATACCACGATCTATAAAGCCATTTGATAAGCGGATTAGTTCTTCAATGGTTAAAACTTCAGATTTTGGAAGGAACTGCATATCTTCTGACATGCAGTACTGACAGCGAAAGTCGCAGCGATCGGTAACAGACAAGCGTATATAATTGATATGGCGACCAAAGGGGTCACTCAGCTCGCTTAGCGCTTTCGATTTTGCGGTATGGACTTTATCAAGCATTCAATTAAACCTCATTCTTGAGGGTTATACCGTGCAAGATAGGGGGAGGGTCAAGACTTATTAGGCGTTTTTAGCAAAATTATTTAAAAATTCGTCACTCATATCAGCCATGCGCTTATAAACTGCGGCATTAGCCTTAAAGTTATGCACGGCTGTATTAAGGTCAACGATGTCATTAATGAGATTGCCCGTGCTTGGAGCAACAAGGTCACGCGTAGACGTTTGCACAGGCCCTGTTGCATTGGGTGTAGCAGCGGGCTGCTGAGGTGGCGTGGGAGGCGTGAATGAGCTGCTGGTATCTTCCAAGATACGCTGTGCAGCATCATTGGCTTGGCTTGTCGCCTGCTGCATGCCTTGAACTGCATAATCCATAGCTTTAATCACGTGTTTCTCCTTAAACTACAGTGAGTATGTCATAAAATGGGTTAATTCTCAATTAATAGATGGTGTGAATTTTATCCTTGTTGAAATGGCTATAATCTCTGGTAAGCTGTTTTAAAAGGAGCCTACTATGCAGTTGGATTTAATCATTGATGTTGTCTGTCCCTGGTGTTTTGTGGGGCAGCGCCAGCTTGGTGTCGCTCTCTCTATGCGGCCTGAGGCCATAAGCTCTATTAACATAAGGCCTTTTCAGCTTAGTCCCAATACACCGCTTGAGGGCATTGACCGTGAGACCTATTACAAACAAAAATTTGGCGATGGTCCTGAGGTGCAAGCCACGCGCAAACATCTGATGGAGCTTGGTGAGGCGCTAGGTATTGATTTCCAGTTTGATAAAAAAGTACAAATTGCCAATACGATGGATGCACACCGGCTTATTCGCTGGGCCCATAACGACGGTAAACAAGTCGCGGTGGCAGAAGGTCTGATGATAAAATATTTCACCGAGGCGGCTTTTTTGGGCGACCATGACGTACTCAAGGATGTTGCGCAGGGTGCGGGAATG
>CBFDBT010000227.1:0-3816 GCA_965603115.1 uncultured Alphaproteobacteria bacterium | reverse complement strand
CCCGCACACTGGCGCAATCCCTAGCGCCCACAATACGCGTTAATGCCATAGGCCCCGGCCCATCCCTTGTTAGCATTCATCAAAGTGACGATGATTTTGACCGTGAATATACATCAGTTATGCTCGGAAAAGGCCCAGAGCTGAAAGAAATTGCAAACACCATAGCTTATATACTGGACACACCGTCTATGACAGGGCAAATGATAGCCCTTGATGGTGGCCAGCACCTTGCATGGCAAACCCCAGATATTGATTTAAGTGATTAAGGACCCGATCATGGACCCCAGTAAAAACATCTCCCCATTTGACAGTAAATATGCCGATGGCGAACGGCTAGTTCGTCATATCTTTATTCGTGACTATGAAACGCTCGCTTATATCGGCGTTTGGGATCATGAAAAAGGAGCGCGTCAGCCAGTGCGCATAAATGTTGATCTATCGGTTGCCGAAGATAGCCAACATCACGGGGATCAACTGAGCAATGTGGTTTGTTACAATGAAGTGGTCAAACGCATTGATGATATCATTGCCAGCGGTCATATTAGTCTCGTAGAAACTCTGGCCGAAAAGGTCGCTGAGATGGAACTCGACGAGCCCCGCGTTCTTTCCGTTAGGGTGCGTGTCGAAAAATTGGCCGCTGTAAAAGGCGCTGCAAGCGTAGGTGTAGAAATTGAACGCCATCAGAGCCATTAACTTTCTGGTAAGGTTTTGAGTTTTAAGCATTTTCTCTCATTTTATTTTCAGAATTATTTTTTGAAATCAAAAAAGTTGTACACACAGACTCACACAATTCCCAAAATGAATTTAAAAGCAATTGCTTCAATTAAAAAATAATCCTTGCAGGCCTTTTTTAAGTATCTACCTCATATATATCAATGACTTACAGATTTTGCCTAAAAATTAAGCAATGTCGTCCTACTCTAATGTCTCTGCGCAGTTTAAGCCTAAGATGACAAGTTTTACACAAGGTTATCCACAGCCAAAGTGGAAAGTTTTACAGTGACTTTTTGAACACGATTCTTCATGATTGATTCGTGACATTTGATACGATTGCAATCAGCCATGGGATGATTGATTCTAAAGGGAAATTATCTACATGAATGAAAATTCATCACAGAATTTAGAAAAAAAACCAGCTGTATCTGGCAAAGATATCATTAAAGGGTATCTTAAAACTGCTCCGAGCAAGCCCGGTGTTTATCGTATGCTAAATGAAAAAGATGATGTGCTCTATGTTGGTAAGGCAAAAAACATAAAAAAGCGCATCTCGAGCTACACGCACCCCGCTCGACTTAACAACCGTTTGGTCAAAATGGTGGGCAATACAGCTTCGATGATTTTTGTTACCACACACACTGAAGCCGAAGCCCTGTTGCTCGAAGCGAGTTTGATAAAACGCTTCAAACCCCACTATAATGTTTTACTCAAAGATGATAAATCTTTCCCTTATATTTTGCTACGCACAGATCATGAGTGGACACAAATCACAAAACACCGTGGGGCACGCAAACACAAAGGGAAATATTATGGCCCCTTTGCCAATACCAGCGCTGTTAATCGAACGCTCAATATCTTACAAAAAGTATTCCAGCTTAGAAGTTGTTCAGACAGTGTCTTGGCGGCACGCTCACGCCCATGTCTCCTGCATCAAATTAAACGCTGCACAGCGCCATGTGTAAAAGCTGTCTCCCCTGAGAACTATCAGTCTCTAGTGTCTGATACTATCGACTTTCTAGAAGGCCGCAGCACCGAGATTCAGAAAAAATTTGCAAGCTCCATGCAAGAAGCCTCCGACGCGCAAGAGTTTGAAATAGCTGCTCTCTACCGAGACCGCCTAAGCGCGTTAACACAAATTCAAGGCCATCAAAGTCTGGTCAACGCAAAGGTTGATAACGCCGACGTAATAGCAGCAGCCGAAATCGCAGGACAAGTAGGCATTCAAGTATTTTTCTTTCGCTCTGGTCAAAACTGGGGGCATAGGGCCTATTTCCCGCGCCATCAGCAAGACATCCCTATCGAGCAAGTTCTGGGGGCATTTCTTGCTCAATTTTATGATAATAAACCAGCGCCCTCTTCCGTTTTACTCAACATCCCCATCGATGAAAATAAACTACTTGAAAGCGCCTTAAGTGAAAGAATGGGCCACAAGGTCTCCATTAGCGTGCCCTTGAAGGGACGCAAGCATACTGTGATGGTAGAAGCTGCCAGAAACGCCCGCGAAGCGCTTGAGCGTAGGCGCGCCGAAACTGCTAACCAAAATAAGATATTAGAAGACATTGCTACTCTTTTTGATTTACAAACGCCCCCTGCCCGCATTGAAATTTATGATAACAGCCATATTCAAGGCAGTCATGCCGTAGGCGGCATGGTGGTTGCCGGCCCTGAGGGTTTCATGAAAAATAGTTACCGAAAGTTCAATATCAAAAATGAGGATACATCCCCTGGAGATGATTTCGCTATGATGCGGGAGGTTATTCACCGTCGCTTCTTACGGCTACAAAAAGAAAATAGTAATAAAGACTTAGAAAAAGAATCTGCACAGTGGCCTGATCTGCTTTTAATTGATGGTGGCAAGGGTCAGCTTTCAAGTGTTGCGGACACGCTCACCGAGCTTGGAATTGATGACATTACAGTGGTCGCAATTTCTAAAGGACCAGACAGAAACGCAGGGCGGGAGCAGTTTCATATGGCGGGCCGGGAAACATTCACCCTGCCCATAAATGATGCCAAACTATATTACTTGCAACGCTTGAGAGATGAAGCCCACCGTTTCGCCATAGGAAGCCATAGAGGTCGTCGCAAAAAAGCTATTAGCAAGTCATTACTTGATGATATTGCCGGCATTGGTGCCAAACGCAAAAAGGCTCTCTTGCATCATTTTGGCTCAGCCAAGGCTGTCAGTGAAGCTGGTATTAAAGAATTAGAAGCTGTTGAGGGTGTATCCAAAGCAATCGCTCGCCGCATATACGATCATTTTCAAGCAAGTTTATGACTCTTCGCCACTGATCTTTAAATCATTGCCACCCTCTGCTTTCACATCAAGGAGAGCTGCATGGGCAAGCTGTACCAAGTCATAAAAGTCCTTGCCTCCAGTAGATGTGGCAATACCGATACTGACCGTGCAAGGAACCAATGTATCATCAATATTGAGGTCTTCTTCATCAAGTGCATTTAAAATGCGCCGAGCTGGTAGCAACATGCCTTCTTTGGTCGCTCCTTCGAGTAGAATAACAAAAACATCAGATTGATATCGGGCACAAAAATCTTCAAATCGCAAAGTGTCCTCGATTAAATCTCCAACCCTTTGCAGCACGGTATTGGAAAAGGTATATCCATATGTTTCGTTCATTTCCCTGAAAAAATCGACATCGACTATCAAGAGCGTTACAGGCGTTTGCGTACGCTGATTTCGCTTTAGAACACGCTCCGCCGTTTCTTCGATACCTTTTTGATTGAGTAGCCCTGTTAAATGGTCCTTATATCCATTTTCTGCCAGTTTTTCTTGAAGTCTTTCAGCCACTATCAGGACTACTGAGAAGATAAACCAAACCAAACTAACTTGCATAACAAGCCCCATAGCCATAAGCCACTGATTATGGTCATGACTATTTTCATCGAAACCATAGCCATACTGGGCTGCCACTCTCCCGAACATGAATAAAGCAACGCCAATAAAAATGGCCAGTAAAGAAATCTGTCCCTTTGAACTGAAAGATATACCCTTATAAAGCTCATAACTACACATAATAGAAATTATCGCGACATACAGACTAAAAGCACTGAGCCTCAGTTGAGAATCTGGAATAACTTCATAGG
>CBFDBT010000226.1:0-3904 GCA_965603115.1 uncultured Alphaproteobacteria bacterium | reverse complement strand
ATATATTGCTGATTGGTCCAAGGGGAATCGGGAAAACACACCTTGTCTCTCTTGTTTACCACAGACTTAAAGCGTTTCCAGATTTGGAATCACGCCAGTTGATTGCCTGGTTGCGAGAAGAGGAATGGGGTGTGTCCTCATACCTGGATTTTTTATTACGCATATTGCGAGCGCTATCAGAAGAATACAAAGATAATAAACTTATTGAAAAAGTTGAAGGTCTGGTAGAGCTGTCTCCCGGCCATGCAGAGCAGGCTGCTGAAGTACTGTTAGCCGAGAGGTGTGAAGGAAAGTCACTGCTACTGCTGGTTGAAAATCTAGATGAGATATTTAAAGGTCTGGAAAAACAAGGACAGGAAAAGCTGCGGGCTTATATTCAAAACAATTCAAACATTGCGATTCTTGCAGCATCACAAGGTCTTTTTAATGGTGTTTCGTTACGGACTTCTCCGTTTTATGGGTTTTTCGAAATTAGTCATCTTAAAGGGCTGACGTTCGAAGATGCCGTAACAATGCTGGCTAAAATAGCACGCTATCAGGGTGATGAAAAACTGGCCACGATGATATCGACGCCCCATGGTCGCGCCCGCATTCGCGCCGTCCATCATCTGGCTGGCGGCAACCCCCGACTCTATGTTGTGTTTTCTCAATTTTTATCCAGAGAGTCATTAGAAAGTCTGGTTGATCCATTGATGCAGATGCTGGATGACTTAACTCCTTACTATCAAGCGAGAATGGCACACCTAACACCGCAGCAACGAAAGATAGTAGAGTTTTTGTGCGATCGCCGTAATGCCGTCACAGTAAAAGTAATCGCAAAACAAAACTTCCTGACCCATCAAACAACGTCAGGCCAATTAAAAAAATTGAGAGAAATGGGTTATGTGCTTGCTCACAAAAGCGGGCGAGATTCCTATTATGAAATTCGCGAGCCTTTGATGCGTTTGGCGCTGGAGCTTAAAAAACAGCGCGGAGGTCCTATTAAGCTTTTTGTTGAGTTTTTAAAGTTGTGGTATTCAAAGGAAGAGTTAGAGAATCAAATTGAGGCGATGAGTTCTGAGAAGTCGGACGAAAATGAATATTTGGCTCAGGCGCTTGAGGCAAAACAGAAAAGCGAAAATGATCCAGCAGTTCGTGCGTGTTTAGATGATTATAATTCTTACATCACTAACAACGATTATGTCCATGCAAAAGGAGTTTCAGAAGAGCTGATAGCCCTAAGAGGAAACGCATGGGACTGGGTGAAAAAAGCGCAATGTCTACAAAAATTAGGGGGGGAAGACGACTCTCAATTGGCAATGAAAGAAGCTATTAATTTGCTTCCAGATAATCCTCGGATTCTATTTGAATACGGTGTTTTGGAATCAAATTTTGGGAGCAATGAAGAGGCGCTCCAGCATTTTGAAAAAGTAGTGGAGATCGATAAAGAAAATTCTATGGGGTGGAATAACAGAGGTGCAGCACTTGGTCGACTAGGCAGGGAAACTGAGGCCAGAGAGTCATTTAAAACAGCTCTAGATCTAATTAAACCTAAAGACCTCTGGGGATGGCGAAGCAAAGGTCTATACGAGAGGAACTTAGAGATGTATGAGGAATCCTTGGTATCTTTTGAAAAGGCATTGGAGATAGCACCAACTGATGTAAAAACTTGGGAACGGAAAAGCTTGTCTTTGAAACTGAGTGGGCAAAATGCACAAGCCTTAGATGCTTATAAAAAGCTAACCGAATTAGCCCCTGATGACGTGAGTGCCAAAGTAGAGTTTGCAAGTCTTCAAGAAAATATGGGGAGGCATTTTGAAGCAGCAAAGACATATACTGATGCGTTGGAGCTGGAGCCAGAGAATGTTTCAATCTGGGCGAGTCAGGCTGTTTCATGTTATTTTTCAGGACAAATTAATGAATCGCTAGAGTCTTTGGAAAGAGCAGTAGAGCTTGCCCCTGAAGATGCATATTTATGGGCCAATAGAGCGATTGCATTGAGCGCACTTGAGCGACACGAAGAGGCAATAGCTTCATTGGATAAATCCTTTGAACTGCAAGCGGATAATGTTGATTTCACACCTCTTTCAAATTATGCCGCAATATTGATGACAGTAGGTCAGTGGGAGAATGGGGTTCAATTACTTGTTGATGCTTTGCTGCTTTTATCAGATTCTGATGATGGCCAGCACGAAGAAGATGTATTTATTATTGGTAATCTGCTGATTCGTACGCGAGACGCTGAAAGTTGGAAAAGGCATATTTCAGTTTGGGTAGAATTGTTTGGCAAGTATGACCTTTACCCACAACTAGGAAAAGGGCTGGTGCGTAGTATTGATCTGTTTTCCATTCCCTGGATAGATCAAGCGGCGATTCAAAGCTGGAATGATACATGGCAAAAAGCAGGTGAAGAAATAGAGGAATTAGCGTTGCCATTGCGCTTGCTTAATGCGGCCGTTCAATATCAGGAAAAACAAGATGATCGTGTTTTATTGGAGCTACCTATCGAAGAGAGAGCGTTGTTAGCACCAGTGCTTGGGCTTGAGGATCTTTAGCCAAACAACAACTAGAAAACAATATTGTGGTTTAATAATTAGGAAAGAAATTATGGTAGAACGAAGACACTATATTCAAAATACAATTGCCATTGTATATGACTTCGATGGAACTTTATCGCCTCAGCCAATGCAAGAATATACGGTGCTTCCAGAATTAGGTATTCCAGCTAAAGAATTCTGGGATGAAGTGTCCAAACAGGCGCGAGAAACAGAGTCGGAAGGTATGCTCGTATATATGAGGCTTTTGATAGAAAAGGCCGAAGAAAAGAAAATACATCTTGGTCGAAAGGAGTTGTCTGCGTTAGCTAAGGAAATTCAGTATTTTCCAGGTGTAGAAACATGGTTTCCAAGGATCAATAACTATATTAAAGAAATAGGCCATGGAAAGAGCAAGGTTGAGCACTATATTATCTCTGCGGGTATGAAGGAAATATTAGAAGGAGTTTCAATAGAAAAAAAGTTTAAGAATATTTTCGCATCTGAGTACCACTATAACCATCATGGTGTCGCCGTTTTTCCAAAGCAGTTAATTACAGATACAACAAAAACACAGTTTCTCTTTAGAATAAATAAAGGCAAACAAAAATTAACCGAGAATATAAATCAGCATATGCCTGAGCACAAAAGGCCAATTCCTTTCTCAAATATTATATACATTGGTGATGGTTTAACTGATGTTCCAAGTATGACTGTAACAAAACAAAGTGGCGGTCACTCTATTGCAGTATATAAACCAAAGTCTTCTAAAGGTGCGAGAGTTTGTAAGGAGCTATTAAAAGCTAATAGGGTGCATTTTATAGCACCAGCTGATTACACTGAAGGTGCAATCATGGAAACAAGAATGAAACTTCTTCTTAAGTCTGTAGTTACTAACATTGATTATGAGAGAGAGCTGTATGCATGTAGGAGGGAGAATGAACTTTTACCAGAATAATTACGAGCATAAAAGCGGTCGAAGCCCTTTACAGATTAATCTCAAAAGCTAACTAGCCTGAATACAGCATAAAAATTTTGGTGACACGAGACTTAATTATTTCTGATTTCCACGCAAACAACACCCACTCTTTCTTCTGTCATCCTGAGGCACGAAGGATCTAGGTTTTTTACTTTACCCGCTACTCAGGTGTCGGAGTCAGCGTTTTTTCTGACTCTGATACCGCCTCTATTAATGCATCAGGTGCTACCGGTATCAGAGTCGGTAAGACATCGACTCCGACACCTAACTCCAAAACTCTCGACAGATGCTTTCAATACGTTTATTTCAATGTACGTTAATCCTGACGAAGCTTAGAATCACCAGCAATGGTAGTCGGGTGTTTTAGTACCACCCAGTAAGTTGAGACTATGAACGAGACGATGGTGGCAAT
>CBFDBT010000225.1:0-3907 GCA_965603115.1 uncultured Alphaproteobacteria bacterium | reverse complement strand
TGGTGCAGGCGCCATGGACCCACGGTCCGCGCAAGTCTTTATGGGGGGATGTGCTATGGCACAAAAACAAACCCAGCATAATTACCCAGCAATAGAAGCTATTTTAAGTTGTCTTTATGAAGGGGGTATCGTAAATTTTGATACCGCTCTCCAGATTGAAACCAAATATTTCATGAAGCTCTTGAAGGACCCTGTGGCTGGCAACATGATCCGCAGCCTCTTTATTAACAAGCAAGCTGTTGAAAAAGGGTCACTTCGTCCCGACGGCATCGAGCGCAAGAAAGTTAAAAAACTTGGCATGCTCGGCGCTGGCCTCATGGGTGCTGGAGTAGCGTATGTATCTGCCAAAGTTGGCATAGAGGTTGTCTTGTTTGATGTCTCGAAAGAAAATGCCGAAAAAGGTAAAGACTATAGTCGCAAACTTGTGGAAAAAGGTGTGTCTCGCGGCAAAGTCAGCCAAGAAAAGGGTGATGCTTTACTCGCCAACATTAGCACAACAGACAGCTACGATGACTTGTCAGGCTGTGACCTGATTATTGAAGCCGTGTTTGAAGATGCCGCAATTAAAAAATCTGTAACCGAGCAGACCGAAGCGGTCATTGGCAAAGATATTGTCTTTGGCTCCAACACGTCGACAATGCCGATCACGGGTCTAGCTGAAAACTTCACCCGTCCGCATCAGTTTATTGGTATTCATTTCTTCAGTCCTGTTGATAAAATGCCACTTGTGGAAATTATCATGGGTGAAAAAACCGACGATGCCACCCTCGCCCTCGCGCTTGACTATGTATCCCAAATCAGAAAAACACCAATCGTTGTTAACGACAGCCGTGGTTTCTTTACCAGCCGCACCTTTGGAACCTATGTTCAAGAAGGCTATTCCATGGTTCAAGAAGGTATCACGCCTGCGCTTATCGACAATGCTGGCAAGATGCTTGGCATGCCGGTTGGGCCACTTGCCGTTGGTGACGAAGTTGCTATCGACCTTTCTTATAAGGTTGGGCAAGCCACTAAAAAAGCACTGGGTGATAAATATGTATCAAGCCCAGCTGATGGCTTTGTCGAAAAGATGATGGAACTGGAGCGCTACGGTCGTAAAAACGGTAAAGGCTCTTATGTATATCCTGAAGATGGCTCCAAAAAATACCTATGGCCGGACCTTGGTGAACATTTCCCACAATCTGATGATCAGCCATCGGTGGATGAGGTTAAAGCACGCTTTATCATTCGCCAAGCCGTTGAGGCCGCCCGCTGCTTTGAAGAAGGTGTGCTTATTGACGCATCCTCTGGTGATGTTGGTGCAATATTTGGCATTGGCTTCCCGCCGTGGACCGGTGGCCCCTTCAGCTTTATCGACACTATGGGTCTAGAAGAGTTTGTAGCTGAAGCTGACCGCTTGGCACAGGCATATGGCCCACGCTTTACACCGCCGCAAATGTTGCGGGATATGGCAGCAAAGGGCGAACGCTTTTATACTAAAGGCGACACAAGAGGCCGCATTGCCGCTTAATTTACCTTTAGGCTTCCTCGGCTTCGCCTGCGGGCAGCCCTTGGCCTTGCCTTGAAGCTAAAGCTTCTACGGATTGAGTGACTATAACTTTAATAAAGGGCTGGAGCATAACGTTCCGGTCCTTTTTAGTTTTCTCAACTCCAACCTTATCAACTCTAAGCGTGTGCGCTACGGTTTTAAGAAAATAGAATATTTTATAGAATATTTTATAGAATATTAAGAGTTTTTCAGCATGATACGCACACTAAAGTATTTTTAATAACTGCACTGTAGAGAGTATTAATTTAATGAATAATTCTAAAATTTTAATTGTTGAGGACGACAAGTTACTAGCGGAGTATCTCAAGCTAAAGCTGAACAATCAGGGATACCAAGTGGTTGGAACTTTAGATTCAGCTGAAGCCGCGATAGAACAGATCACAGCCCTTGCCCCACAATTGGTACTAATGGATATTATGTTGCAAGGCCCAATGGATGGAATTGAAGCATCACAAATAATTAAAGATAAGCACAATATTCCCGTGCTGTATCTTACTGCTCACTGTGATGTAGAGATGCTCAAGCGTGCAAAAGTTACCGAACCTTCCGCCTATATTGTAAAGCCGTTTAATGACGATGATCTGTTGGCATCTATTAAATCTGCTCTTGCTTAAACAATGATGAAATAGACCTTTCTTATAAAGTTAGACCTACAGCAAAATAAGGGCTGGAGCATGACGTTCCGGCCCTTATTGTTTATTTCCCCTTTAATCTGGCTTCACCACGCGCTAAGCTACTGGCTATATAAAGGGAGAGACTATGACCTACGCATCCGTAAATGTTGACAAAAAAGATGGCATAGCAACAGTAACGCTATCACGACCAGATCAGCTCAACACAATGAACCATGCTTTTTTCAAAGATATTGGTGACTGTTTTACCGCGCTTGATGAAGACACCAGTGTGCGCGCTATTGTGCTTTGTGCTGAAGGTCGACTATTTACCGCTGGACTTGACTTGAAAGAAGCTGCCGAGACCATTGGTAACACCGAAGGCGAAGCTGCACGGGTACGCGAGCGATTACGTCGTCATATAATTTGGATACAAAATACATTCACTGCGATTGAAAGTTGCCGCCAGCCTGTAATAGCCGCCATACATAATTGCTGCATCGGCGGGGGCATTGACCTTATATCTGCCTGTGACATTCGCCTCGCTAGTGCTGACGCGTGGTTTGGTATTCAAGAAATCAATGTGGCGATAGTGGCCGATGTCGGCACTTTGCAGCGTGCTCCCTACCTGTTGCCGCAAGGAATTTTACGAGAACTTGCCTATACGGGCAGAAGGTTTGAAGCCGATGAAGCCTTAACACACGGGTTTATCAATCGCATTTTGCCTGACCGTGAAGCTACGATAGCCGCAGCCCACGATATGGCGCGGGAAATAGCCAGTAAAAGCCCACTTGCCGTAGCTGGCACCAAACATATACTCAATCACACACGGGACCATACGATCAAGGATGGGCTTGAGTATGTTGCCGCGTGGAACAGTGGACAGCTTATTAGTGAGGACATGATGAAAGCCGGTATGGCAGCGCTCACCAAACAGCAAGCTGACTTTGACGACCTTTTGGAGTGATACTCTAATGATGGAATATTTTACACAGGCGTTTGAATGGGCAAAAGCCAACGACAATATGCTCGGGGCTGTTGGCTCCACATTGGCGATTTTAACGCTCTTTATTACCAATGGCGCTCTCATCATGCGCAAGATCTTTGGCAAGGGCGCCACTACCATACCGCAAAGTATTCCAACCATTAATTATAAAGCCGATGCGCCTGACTATGGCGATATTCCTGCTGTTGCCTGCCTACCTTTTGTTGACAGAGGTTTAAGTGATACCAGCTTTGCTGATGGATTGCTTGATGACGTAATTTCTCTGGTACAAAAAGATAAAAGTATCGCCGCAGCCTCGCGGACATCTGTCGAGCAGTTTAATGGCGAGAAAAATGATGTCAGGCGGATAGCTCGCGCCCTAGGGGTTGGGTATGTTTTAGAAGGTACGCTACGTGAAGGAAATGACAAGCTCCGGCTAACCGTACAGATGCTCGACCAAAAAGGGGTGACCAAATGGTCAGACCGATTTGACACAAACATAACTGGCGGCCTTGATGCACAAGATGAAATGGCAACAGCCATTGCACAAGGCATTCACGATGTCTTGATACCAAAACTTGTTGCTGAGCCAATAAATGTGGCAGCTGAAGTGGTTAAAGTACCAAGTGTTAGTAAAAAAGCAAAAGACTGGCACGCCGAAACGGAGGGCGCTATTGGCGATCTCGCGGACGGCATTATGTCAGCCAGCAAAAAAACCACCGACTATGCCATGGAGGCCTATAATAAGCTTGATCCAAAAAC
>CBFDBT010000224.1:0-3937 GCA_965603115.1 uncultured Alphaproteobacteria bacterium | reverse complement strand
CGCACCACCGCGGTCACTTTGAGCGCGCAAAATACGCGTCAGACGCCATAAGTCAAGTCCCTCTTTTGATAGAGCGATGTTTTTTTGTCTTTTTATGAAAAAAATCAAGAATACTAACCACTTGCTAACGAATTTATGGCAAGACTAATGCAAATATTCATGAGAGGTTATAAAAATGACGGTAGATACGAATCATTACGAAGAAGTCAAACAAGAAACAATTGATGGCTTAGATGACAGAATTTTGCAAATGGACAACCTGCTCAAAGCATATAACGCAGGGGCGATTGATGCCAAAGCTTTGCTCTCTGAGCTTAGAATAATTGCACATAGCATAAAAGGGGCAGCTAATCTGTCTGAAATGGGGGCAATAAAAGCCATATCCCATCGTTTTGAGGATTATCTTGCTGATGTCAATGAACCAACGGATTCAATCCTGAATGCCCTGCAGGCTTTCGTCGATCATTTATCAAAGAGTCTTGAAAATCTTTACAATGGCGTAGCGGAAGATATTTCTGCTGCCATGCGATCTCTGCCAGCTAAGGGTGCGTTTGATTTCAATGTTGATGATATTCAGGCGACCGATACTGAAGTTATGTTGGTCATGGAGCCCGGTATAGCCACCAAGATAGTTACAAAGGAACTTCTTGAATGCGGTTACCGTATGGTCAACGTGGCAAGTACAATGGATGCTTTAATGCTAATTCCATCTATGCGCCCTGATCTTGTGATCGTATCACGGGTTATGCCTGAGCTTGATGGTGTTGATCTGGCTTGTGCTGTTCGCGCTATGCCATCTACCCGCGATATTCCTGTGGCTTTGCTGACCTCAGAGGCACTGGATAGTGAAACACTAAGAAATTTACCCAAAGAAGTGCCCATAATGCGTAAAGGTGGTAACTTTGCTGATGATGTCGCTGAAGTTCTCGTGAAGGTAGGATTGATTTAGGCTAGCCCCGTTATCGCTTAAACCGGCCACCTTGTTTTTTACCACCTCGTGGGCCTTTAGCCGGGCCACCTTTGCCACCAGAGCCTTTTCGGTGGTTTCTGCCACGGCCTCTAGGGCTAGATGAACCCTTACGCTGGGCTTTTTTTAGGCCTTCTGGAATGTCAGGGCCGTCGAGTATTTCTAGTCTGAGGCCGCCAGTGAATTTATTGGCTTCGAGCAAGCGTACATTGACAAGTTGTCCAAGCTGATACCGATGACCAAAACGCTCCCCAACGAGAGAATGCAAAGCTTCATCATGATTGTAATAATCACCAAGCAAGCTGGAAATTGGAATGAGTCCATCGCCGCCTGATGGCTCTAAGCTTACAAAAAGGCCAAATTTATTCACGCCACTAATGCGACCTTCAAGCTCCTCACCCTCGCGCTCACTCAAATAAGCGGCAAGATAGCGGTCATTGGAATCGCGCTCAGCGACCATGGCTCGGCGTTCGGTGTTTGAAATGGCTTCGCCTATTTCATCAAGGTCTGCTATATCGTCATCTGTCAAACCATCACTGCCAAGGCCAAGAGCGCGAATAAGACAGCGATGTACGACAAGATCAGCGTAACGCCGGATCGGGCTGGTGAAATGGGCGTATTTTTGCAAAGCCAAGCCAAAATGACCTGTATTTTCGGGCGTATAAAAAGCCTGCATCTGACTTCGTAAAATCACTTGGTTGACCAAATGCTCCTGTGGACCATCTTTTACTTTATGCAAAATGCCATTGAATGCCATGGGTTTGAGAACCTGACCCTTTGCCAAATTAAGGTCCATACTATCAAGAAAGTCCCTTAGAGCTTCAAGTTTGTCCATTGATGGCACGTCATGCACTCGGTAGAGCGTCGGTAATTTATGCTTTTCTATTTCTTCGGCAGCCGCAACATTAGCAGCAATCATCAATTCTTCGACAATTCTGTGGGCATCAAGCCGGTCTTTCAGCTCGATACTGTCCACATGGCCGTCCTCACCTAATTGTATGCGTCGCTCAGGTAGATCAAGGTCGAGCGGTTGGCGCTTCTCTCTAGCACGCATAATAGCTTTAAAGACGTCATAAAGTGGCATTAGAACACTGTCGAGCATGGCGGTAGCCTCTGTGTCCCCATTGCCATCAAGCGCATCCTGAACGCGCTGGTACGTGATGTTGGCAGCCGAGCGCATGAGGGCTCGAATAAATTTGTGTCTTATTTTATTGCCATCTTTGTCAAACCACAAATGAACCGCCATGGATGCGCGATCTTCTCCGGGCTTTAAGGAGCAGAGGCCTGCCGATAATACTTCTGGCAACATTGGCACCACACGGTCAGGGAAATAGCAACTGTTGCCCCGTGTGCGGGCATCTTTATCTAGCGCGTGGCCGGAGCGTACATAGTGTGCAACGTCGGCGATGGCTACAATAGCGTGCCAGCCACCAACATTGGCGGGGTCAGTGTCAGCTTCAGCCCAGATAGCATCATCATGATCGCGTGCATCGGCTGGATCAATGGTGATGAGAGGAATATCGCGAAGGTCATCACGTTTACCAAGCGTTACAGGTTTAGCGCCTTCGGCTTCAGTTTCGGCCTGGGGTGAAAACTCTACTGGTATGCCGTGGGCATGGATAGCAATAAGGCTGATAGATTTTGCTTCACTTGTGTCTCCAAGGCGAGCTTTTACGCGCGCTGACTTCAGGCCAAGAGAGCGAATGCGCTTGCCTTTGTTGATAATCTCGGCTTCTACAAGTTCACCGTCTAGTGCGCCATTTCTATCTTTTCTATCGACAGCATATTCATAGCGGTTTTTTTTGTCCACGGGTGTCAATCGCCCGCCATCATCATTGCCATGATAAACAGCAAGAAGTAGTGTTGCCGCTGTTGTGTTCAAACGTTTTATAACGTGGGCATGATAGAGAGTATCATTTATCCGGGCTAACCGAACAAGAGCTTGATCTCCGCGTCCAAAAGCCGGACCGCGTCTTTTTTTGTCGGGCTGCAAATATATTTTGGGAACTGCCACGCCTTCAATAGGATTGACAGGCTGCACTAGGACATCCCCACCATCGTCTAGGCCGCTATATTCAACAACTTGTACCATGGGCAAGCTGTCGGCTGGGCGAATAGCTTTGTGATTGTCTTTGGCAATTAAGCCACTTGCTTCCATATCTTTTAAAAGCTGCTTTAAAAGGATTTTTTCCGAGCCTCTTATATGAAAGGCGCGTGCGATTTCTCGCTTGGTTATTTTTCCCGACGCGTCCTTTAAAAAGGAGAGGATATCCTCTTCACTGGGGAAGGGGGTATGCTTTTCTCGTTTAGTCATGTGTTTTACTCAGCTGATTACTCAGCTTTCTTTTTTTTAGGGGCAGCTTTCTTCTTTGCAGCTGCCTTTTTCTTTGGTGCAGCTTTTTTCTTAGCAGCTTTTTTCTTGGCAGGTTTCTTCTTTGCCTTGGCTGCTAGCCACTCTAGTGCCTGCTCCATAGTAACCGAGAGAGGATCTGTATCTTTTGGTAGGGTAGCATTGATCCGTTTGTGGTTTACATAAGGGCCATAGCGACCATCAAGTACATTCACAGGACCTTCATCGTCAGGATGATCGCCTAGTTCTTTAAGAATGGTTTTTGCACCAGCTTTTTTGGCTGCAGCATCGGCAATGATTGAGACGGCATGGTTGACGCCAATATTGAAGACATCTTCCACATTCGGCAGACTAGCAAAAGCACCATTATGCGCCAGATAAGGACCATAGCGTCCAATGGCTGATGTGATCATTTTACCAGTTTCAGGGTGGAGACCAACTTCACGAGGTAGACTAAGAAGCGTGAGCGCGCGCTCCAGTGTTAGTTCCGCTGGGTCAGTACCTTTAGGCAAGGATGCGCGTTTTGGTTTTTCCTTAGAGCCTTTTTCAACTTCACCAATTTGCACGTAAGGGCCAAAGCGACCTTTTTTGAGGTTAATATCAAGGCCAGTTTCCGGATC
>CBFDBT010000223.1:0-3955 GCA_965603115.1 uncultured Alphaproteobacteria bacterium | reverse complement strand
AAGCTTTGTGCGCCAAATGGGCTCATTTAGCGAGTTTTAAAACTTCCCTGACAACGGCTGTTGCCCCAAACATAATCTGGCTAATGCTGGCGTCTAACATATAGCAAGGCGTGGTTACAAATTTATGCTCTTCATCGATGACCACTTCCCCATGTGTGGTAGTCACATGTTCTGAGCCCATAGCTTTTATCGCTGTGGCTGTATCCTTGTCAGTGCCAATAGTTACAGCAATTTCGCCAAATATTTTAGAAAGAATAACCGGCGCAATGCAGAGCGCGCCTACAGGCTTGCTGGCCGCAACCATGTCTTTAAGGGCCTCAACAACTTCATCATTAACGCTGCAATCAGCGCCATCAAAAGCAAAGCTTGAAAGGTTTTTCGCTGCGCCAAACCCTCCAGGTAAAACCATGGCATCAAAATCTGCTGCATTAAAGTCCGATAGAGGTTTGATGTCACCACGGGCAATACGGGCAGACTCGGTCAGCACATTGCGGCTTTCAGACATTTCCTCACCTGAAATGTGATTGATCACATGGTGCTGGGGTATATCTGGCGCAAAACACACATAGCTTGCATGTTGTTGCTCGATCGCAAGAAGCGTTAGCACACTTTCATGAATTTCAGCGCCGTCATAAACACCACAGCCTGATAATATTACCGCAATTTTTTTCTTATCCGTCATGACACATCCTACTCCTGTAAACTGCCATAGTAATAAAGCACATTTGCCTCATATGCAATGTGGCACATTGACGTAAGGGAAGATATTTTGATCTAGCTCGCGACCAGCGAGCGTACCGACCAAGCGGGAGGCCGAGCTTATGCGAGGGGAGCCTTAGTGGCGTCTGAACGTCAAAAATAAACTGCCACACACCCCGTCATTCCGGCGAAGGCCGGAATCCAGTGCCAGAAAACGAATGGATAATTCGAAGAATTATTCGGCTTTGCTGACTTGTTTCTGATTAACAATGTCTTTTAATGATTTTCCGGCTTTAAACTTTGGCTGTTTAGATGCAGGGATATAAATCATTTCTCCTGTTCTCGGATTGCGCCCTTGTGAGGATTTTCGATCAGCAACACTGAATGTTCCAAACCCAACGAGTCTAACATCATTACCGCTTGAGAGCGTGTTTGTGATACTATTAAACATTGCATCTACAGCTGCTGCCGCTTCTTCAAGAGTTAAATCACTCTCGATAGCTACACGTACTATTAGCGAATTTCTATTCAGTGATTGTCCATCGGTACTCTCATACAAAGCTTTAAGCTCTTTTATTTCTTCGGAAATATCATTTGAATTTTCTTCATGCGTAGGATTGTCGGTAACTAATTCATTGTCGACATAATTAATTCCAATAAGCGCACTTACCTCACCTAGTCGGTCTCCAGTCAATTGAAATAGAGCCTGAGCTTTTACATATGCTTTATATGCTTCATCATTATTGCTTTGCATACGGGCTAGGTGGCCTAGATATAATTGTGTCCGTGCCTGTCCGTTAATATCGTCGGATGCTTTGAACTGCTTTAGAGCGTACATAAAGACTTCAGTGGCTTTTTTAGTATTACCAGCTTGTAAATACAGGTAACCTTCTTCTAGCGAGACAATATTATCTTTAGAGATTATCTGTTGTTCTAGTGTGGGTTTCTTATATGAGTTGTCTGAAACTAATCCATAAAGGGCATATAATGCCGCAATAACACCCGCACAGATGTAAAATATATTTCTTCGTGTAGCCCATATTTCATTTCTTGATGTTTTTTTAATTTTACCTTCTTCAATACCCAAAGATGCAATATGCATATCAATATCAGTGGCTAGTTTTTGAGCTTCTTGTTGATAGTGTTCTAACACTTCCTCAAAAAGAACTTTAAATAATCTTTCATTATTACCACTGAACATTTTAAGTGTTTTTGAAATTCTTTCACTTACGAATTCCAATGACGCAGGTACAGCATCTTTAAATAGCGCGAGTATGTCACTTGATAACGCTGGCTCAGTTGCGAGTATATGCTTATTCAAAGCATCAATAACTTGATCATCAAAAAACTTTGCTAATGTTGAAATGGTTTCGTTACATAAGTCGCGAACACAGGCTAATGTGTTTCCATTTTGAAGTTCTTTTGTTGCAGCTTTTTTTCTTAGAAGTGCCTGAATATTTTTATCAAGTTTTTTTATTTCGCTCTTGAACTCTATTTCAAGGCGTCTCTTTAAAGTAGATAGAATTTTAGCATTTCTCTTCGGCATATGTATCCATTGATGTGAATGTGTTTCTAGAAGAGATTACTATAACGAGAAAAATATACAATCACTAACAATGTTGAGTAAACTTTCCGAATGTTTCTTCGAAACATAAGTTTATTTGATTCTGGATCCCGTGTCGTAACCTGCCCCTTCGACAAGCTCAGGACCAGAGCACGGGATGACGGTGGTGCGTGGGGTGTTTTATCTCTAACGTTCAGACGCCACTATGGCTATCCTCGGCTTCGCCTGCGGGCGGGCCTTGCCCTTGACTTACCAGCGAAGTGGTTCGGATACTTTATTCTACCAAACAAGACACCAATCCGCAGAGGCGAACGCCTCTAGGCAAGTGTGACCACACGCCACGCGTAAGCGTGTAAAGCCTAAGGGATGGATATCCCGCCGGCGATTGAGGCTAAACAAAAAACCTATCTCGCTGCTCTTGCAACGCGCAAGCAAGTTCTTGCAGCAATAACATCCGCAGGCAGCCCTGTGGTTTTACACTCGGCTTCAGCGTCAGCGACAATATCAAGGGCTTGGGTTATGCGCCCAAGCGGCCAACGACCCAACTGTTGGGTAAAGGCATCTTTTTCTTTAAAAAAAACAGGGGGCCGCATTTTATCGACCACTGCTCGGGCACTGGAGCCATCATAATCCATAGTGCCGCGGGCCAAATGCATCTTCATCAAACGGGCGCTGACAATACGCAAAATAGCCACAGGACTTTCCCCAGCTGTAAAGGCGCGTTCTAGCACGGTCTCTAATTGTTTTAAATTTCCGCCTGTTGTCGCTTCTGCAATATGACTAAGCATCAAAGCTGCTGTATCCCCCACACAAGCCTCAGCGTCAGCCAAGGTCACCTGCGCCTTGCTATCGCCCATATATAAAACAAGCTTATTAAGCTCTCCGCGACTAATCGCCCGGTCACTGCCCAAATTATTACTGAGGTAACTGATGGCATCTTGGGTGGCAGTAAAGCCCGCTTCGGTCAGCACTTCACGAATGAGCCCCATGACGTCCCGCATTTCGTCTGCATAACAAATGATCGCAAGACCTTTTTTATGGCCTTCTACTAATTTGCGCAGGCCAGAGCCCGTCGTTAAGTCTCCCGCTGTTATGACCAGCAGACCATCACCCATGTCACTTTCCAGAACAAGGCTCACCGCTTCCTTGCAATCATTGCCAGCATTTTCCAGCCTTACAAGGCGCCTGCCGCCCATCATGGATAGGGCCGCAACCTCATCCAGCAGAATAGATGGCGATGCCTTAATTTGCTCCTGCGTTGGGCGAGCAACATTAAAAGGGTCGCTGAGGTCTTCCACAATTTGCTTACCGATAGTGGAGGCATATTCCCGCACCAAACCATCATCGCGGCCAAAGACCAACACAACTCTAACCGATGGGTCTATCGATTTCAAAAAGGCGGCAACTTGTTGTGGTTTGGCTTTCATGAGTCAATTTCTTTGGACAGGGATTAAAACCTATTGCTTGCGGAAATGAAGAGCAATCCGCCTGTGAAGCTGTTCTGCCAATTCTTCGACCAAACGACGTTTGGCATCTTCGCGCTGGGTATAGGTAGCAAAATCAGATAACACTACATCATAAGACGTTCGGGCACGCAATGTAGTTTCAAATTCTAGTTCGTCACTTGCAATAGCTTTTAGAGCGATCACAGCGGTCATGGTAACTTGTTCTTGTGTTACCGCAGCATCAGAG
>CBFDBT010000222.1:0-3962 GCA_965603115.1 uncultured Alphaproteobacteria bacterium | reverse complement strand
CTTTGTGCCAAAACCACCACAGAGGCTCTTGTTATATAAGCGGTTTTTGAAGAAGGGGATGAGCAGTAAGACGACAAGGATGACCCCTTGCGCGCCAGCCATCCAGTAGGCAGAGGTGAAGATTGTAGCTTCTAACGTGTCTGCCGGGACAAGAGATGCGGATGGGCGGAGGTAATGGACAGGGAAAGATGCTACTGCAATGAGCAAGCCGGAAATCATACAGATATTTAATAGTACGGGTGCAAAGGCCGCCGCAGAAAACCTACCAAGGCCGTTGAGCACACCCGCTAGCAGGGTAACAAGCGATATAAGCATCAAATAAGGAAATGTTAGCCGGCCTAACTTAACCACCAATTCAAACTTTTGAGGCTCTGCTTCATCAAATCCGCCTGTGAGCAATTCCATTACCCATGGCATGGATATCTCGAATATAATTAGCACCAGCAGGAGTGACGGTAAGAAAACCCCAAGGGTTTTGCTGGCGAAGTTAACAGCTCGCTCTGGGTGCTGCCCATCTTTACCCAGTCGTTTAGCAAAGAGAGGCACAAATCCCGCGGAGAAGGCACCCTCCGCAAAAAGTCGTCTAAAAAAGTTGGGTAATTTGAAAGCAATAAAAAAAGCGTCAGCGGCAAGACCGGCGCCAAGCGAGGAGGCCATGAGAACATCGCGGACAAACCCGAGCACACGGCTTATCATTGTTATCCCGCCGACATTCATAATGCGTTTGACAAGACTCATGGGGTTTTGCTTTCTTTATCCATATCAAGCCCGCGAGCTGCGGCGCTCAGCTTTTCTTCAATATTCTTTAAGCGAATAGAATTTGCAAGTTTACGCCCTGCAAGGTCTTGTACATAAAAAACATCGGTTGCTTGTTCTCCATATGTAGCAACATGGGCTGAGAAAATGTTAAGTTTAAGGCGGTAGAGCGTATAGGCCAAATCATATAAAAGGCCCGGGCGGTCCTTGGCATTCACCTCTATTACAGTTGACTGGTTAGAAGCATTATTATCTATGAGTACTTTGGGCTCAAGGGTAAAAATTTCATTTCGATTACCATATGGCCGTCTCTGCTCCAGCCGTTCTTTGATCTTAACACTGCCCTTCATGGCTTGGTTTAGGACCTGTTCTAGTTTTTCGATTTGTTTGGCTTGGTCAAAGGGTTTGTTGTCAAAGCCTTGTAAGGTAAAGTTATCAACCGCGATGCCGTCGGTGGTGGTATGAATTTTGGCCCCCAAGATACTGGCACCTGCCACACCCATAGCGCCAGCAAGGCGAGCAAAAATACCGCGTTCATCTGCTGTGCAGACACTTGCAAGGGTTATAGCCTGAAAGCTATCAGAGCTAACCAAAAAATTGATGCCTTTGCTTTGTTTTCCGCAGTTTTTCATTAGATTTGCATTTTGTAACAATGTGTCATCTTCTTCGGCGATCCAATATGAATCATTAAACTTTTTAAAATGCTTGTTGATTGCGGCTTTGCTCCAATCCCCCTTTAGGCGCTTGGCAAGTGTGTCTTGCTTGGCCTTCACCCGCTCAGCGCGACCTGATGTAGCGTGACCGGCGACAAGGATCTCATTGGTAGAATAATATAGGTCTCGCAGAAGTTGACCTTTCCAACCATTCCATACACCTGGGCCCACCGCACGAATATCAACAACAGTTAGTGTGATTAACAGCCTTAACAATTCAGGGCTTTTAACGTGCTCTGCAAAATCGCGAATGGTTTTTGGATCCATTAAATCACGCTTAAACGCTACATGGCTCATATCAAGGTGGTGCCGAACCAACCATGCAACATTTTCGGTTTCAGCTGGCGTTAGGCCAAGGCGAGGGCAAAGCTTGGTGGCCACTTCAGCGCCTAATATACTGTGATCTCCGCCCCTGCCTTTGGCTATGTCATGTAAAAGCACGGCAACATATAAAACACGCCGTGATAAAACTTTCTGAATAACATTGCTGGCAACAGGGTGGTCAGCGTTTAATTCACCACGTTCAATAGCGGCAAGCAGGCCAATGGCCTGTATGGTATGCTCATCAACAGTAAAATGGTGATACATGTCAAACTGCATTTGTGCGACAACGCGGCCGAAATCTGGCAAAAAACGCCCCAGAACACCCGCTTCATTCAAGCGTTTGAGGCTTTTTTCAGGTTTATCGATAGAGGTTAGCATATCCATGAAAAGCGAATTAGCTTGTGGGTCATCGCGCAGACTATCAATGACGGTCAAATTTCGGTTGATGATGCGTAGAGCATCAGGGTGGATATCAAGCGCATTATGATGGGCTACATGAAATATTTTCAAGACATGAGTGGGGTTGTCATTTAAGTCGTCTGGGCCAACAAAATTTAAACGATCGCCATCAACCACAAACCCTTTTAGTTTTTTGTTACGTTTAAGCCTTTCTAAAATAGGCGTTGCATGGTGTCTGTTTTCCAGAACGGCACAAAATACGCGGGTTAGGTCCCCTACTTTTTTGGCCACAAGAAAATAGTGCTTCATAAAGCGCTCAACACCCATTTGATTTTTACGATCAAAATAGTGTAAACGCTCGGCTAATTCTCTTTGGCGATCAAAGGTTAGTCTTTCTTCGGCCCGCCCAGCGATATAATGTAAAGTACAGCGCACGGTCCAAAGGAAGTCTTCGGCTTTTCTAAACTGCCGAAACTCTTCTTTTGTAAGAAACCCCTTTTCGATCAGGTCCGCGCCATCGCGCACATTATAAAGATATTTTGCAATCCACCACAGGGTTTGTAGGTCTCGCATACCGCCTTTTCCATCTTTCAGGTTTGGCTCAACGACATAGCGGGTATCTCCCATGCGTATGTGACGGGCGTCGCGTTCTGCGAGTTTTTCAGACACAAACAGTGTGCCTGTTCCTGAAATAACTTTTCGGACAAATAGTCTTCGCGTTTGACTGAATAGTGTTTCGTCACCCCATATATAGCGACTTTCAAGTAGAGAGGTGCGAATGGTGATGTCTTCTTTAGCATATTTGACACATTCTTCAGGCGAGCGGATGGCGTGTCCTACTTTCCAGCCAAGGTCCCAAAGAAAATATAAAATATATTCACTGGTGTTTTCGCACCATGGTGTGTGTTTTTTCGGTACAAGAAACAGAAGATCAATATCAGAATAAGGCGCCATTTCCTGACGACCATAGCCACCTGTTGCAACAAGCGTCATGTGCTCACTTTTGGTCGGGTTGTTGAGTGGATAGATATGGTGTGTGGTAAAATCAAAAATAATACGAATTAACTGATCCGCTAAATAGCAATTGGCAAGGGCCGCTTCTCGCCCTGTGATGCCTTCAATGAGGTGGCGATGCTTTATGACCTCAAACCCTTTGGTAAAGGCACTTTTTATCAGGGTTAAAACTTGGTCCCGCCATTGGCTTTGCGGGTAGGATTCCACAATCTTAGTGACAGCAACGGTCAAGTCTTTACGGCTAACAATTTCCCGCCGGTTTTTAACAGATCGTTGTGTCGTTATTAGAGCCATATAGCATTTCTATTCTTTAGGTTCTATGAGAGTGTCTTTGAGTTCGTAGAGAAATTCAAGGGCTTGTCTCGGACTAAGTGTGTCTATGTTAGCGTCTTCCAGTTTAACTTCAACGGGCGAAGGCCTGCTTGCGCTTGTATGGGGTGTCATTGTCTCGGGAATATGTTGGAAAAGAGGGAGGTCTTCAATAAGCCCACTGATTTTATCACCTTTATCTGTGCTCTCTAAGTGGTCAAGAACCTGACGGGCCCTATTGATTACTTTGCCAGGAAGACCAGCGAGCTTAGCAACCTGAATACCGTATGATCTGTCGGCAGCGCCTGGCGACACTTCGTGCAGAAAGATAACATCATGCTCCCATTCTTTTACTTTCATAGTGTGAAGACTAAGACTTCCCAGTGTTTCGCTGAGTACTGTTAGCTCGTGATAATGGGTGGCGAAAAGCGCGCGGCTTTTGTTGTT
>CBFDBT010000221.1:0-3967 GCA_965603115.1 uncultured Alphaproteobacteria bacterium | reverse complement strand
TTCACCTATCTCCGGGGTGGTGCAGCTGTAATGCCAGTTTCCGGATCCGTTCCAAGGGTACGTTCTTCTTCACCGCCTGCAGCAGTATCGTCACCTTTGCCGGTTCCAAATGGGCGGGTAAAGTTACACTCTGGATAATTAGAGCAGCCAACAAAAGCACCATATTTACCCGTTTTAAGACTTAACTGACCATCGTCACAGGTTGGACATTTACGGGGGTCTTCATCAGCATTGACGCTTGGGAATAACAGATCCTTTAAATATTCGTTTAACGCATCGATAATAACTGAATTTCTAACGCCTAAAACTTCTTCTGTTTTGGGTTTGAAATCAGACCAAAAGCGTTGGAGAACAGCTTTCCAGTCTTCTTGACCAGCTGAAATTTGATCGAGTTCATTTTCCAAATTGGCGGTAAAGTCATACTCAACATATTTATGGAAGAAATTTTCAAGAAAGGCGATAACCAGTCGACCTTTGTCGTCAGGGATAAAGCGTTTTTTCTCGAGATTCACATAGGCTCGCTCTTGGAGAACTTGCAGAATAGATGCATAGGTTGACGGGCGACCAATCCCGAGTTCTTCGAGCTTTTTCACCAAGCTTGCTTCGCTAAAGCGTGCAGGCGGTTCAGTGAAATGCTGGTTGGCTTTTACCTTGGCGATGGAAAGTTCTGTGCCAATTGCTACAGGTGGAAGCAAGCGGTCACCTTCTTCTTCTTGATCATCACGTCCTTCTTGATAAAGTTTCATAAAGCCGTCAAACGTCAGGATAGAGCCCGTTACACGCAGTTCCGCTGATTTGTCAGGGTTATGAATAGTAATCGTTGTACGCTCTTGTATTGCGTGTTCCATTTGTGATGCCACCATACGACGCCAGATAAGTTCATAAAGTTTGAGCTCGTCTGGATTGAGGACATGTGCAACATCACTTGGGCGACGCGCTGGATCCGTGGGTCGGATCGCTTCGTGTGCTTCTTGAGCATTTTTAGCTTTGCTCTTATAATATTTTGGCTTGGCAGGCAGATATTTTTCACCATAAGAGCTTACGATATGACTGCGCGCAGCGTTGATAGATTCTTGCGCCAGCGTTACCCCGTCAGTACGCATATAGGTAATAAGACCGGTTGTTTCGCCATTAAGCGTTTTGCCTTCATAAAGCGATTGTGCAACGCGCATGGTGCTCATGGCGCCAAAGCCGAGCTTGCGGGCAGCCTCTTGTTGCAAAGTAGATGTGGTAAAAGGCGGTTGTGGGTTTCTGCGCCCTGGTTTTTTCTCAAGATTGGTGACGGTCAGGCCACCTGCGCGCACTATGTCGGCTGCGGCGTTAGCTTTATCGTCAGAGTTTAGATCAAACTTCTTAAGGGTTTTGCCATCAAGTCCCACTAGTCTTGCGGCAAGACTATTGCCATCAGGAATTTTCAGATCAGAATCAACGGACCAATATTCTTGCGGGACAAAAGCTTCTATTTCTTGTTCGCGCTGACATATCAGGCGAAGCGTAACAGATTGTACGCGACCCGCTGAGCGTGCGCCAGGTAACTTGCGCCACAAAACAGGCGAAAGATTAAACCCTACCAAATAATCAAGAGCGCGACGGGCGAGATAGGCATCAACCAGTTCTTGGTCAAGCTCACGCGGTTCTGCCATAGCTTTTAAAATAGCGGATTTTGTAATCTCGTTGAATACAACGCGTTTAACTTCGACCCCTTTTAGGGCTTTCTTTTTTTCAAGTACATCAAGTACATGCCACGAAATAGCTTCACCTTCGCGGTCGGGGTCGGTCGCGAGATACAGTTTATCCGAGCCTTTGACATGCTTGGCGATGTCAATAAGGCGCTTGTTGCTGTCGCGATCAACTTCCCACGACATGGCGAAGTCGTTATCGGGGTCAACTGAACCGTCCTTGGAAGGTAGGTCTCGAATATGGCCATAACTGGCGACAACATAAAAATTATCTCCAAGATATTTATTTATTGTTTTGGCCTTGGACGGCGATTCAACGATCACTACATTCATGCGAATTTTCCTATTTCACTTTTCGCTACATTGCAAAAAGCCTCATTTTTAAAGACTCGTTTTTTCACCAACTAGAGTGTTCTTGCGATGAAATCAATGAGATATTTTCTTTTGTTGCTATAATAATGACACTAGGTTGCCCGGATAACGGATAGCGAGACCGCCTAATTCAAGCTCTAAAATGACTGCTTGAACCGTTCCATCGTCGAGGTCACAAAGACGTATAATTTCGTTTAATGTGACGGGGGTAGGGGATAATAATTCGAGAATTACTTGTCGAGCACTATCCGTATTAATGTCATCGCCTCGCGCTGCCTCAAATAAAGGTAGCTTGCTGGGGTCCTCCAGTGGTCTAGCTCTTAGCGCTGCAATGTCTTCGATAATATCATCGGCGCACTGGGTTAGTTTGGCACCGTTTTTTATCAATTCGTTGGTGCCTTGGCAGCGGGGATCAAGCGGTGAACCCGGTACAGCATAAACCTCTCGTCCTTGCTCGCCTGCCAAGCGGGCAGTTATGAGAGAGCCAGATCTTTTAGCGGCTTCTATCACAACCACACCTAGGCTTAATCCAGAGATTAATCGATTGCGCCGAGGGAAATGGCGTGCTTGTGGTCTAGTTGACAAGGGGTTCTCGCCAACCACAACACCTTGATCAATTATGGCTTCATAGAGGGCTTCATTTTCTTTGGGGTAAACAATATCAAGGCCACCTGCTACGCACGCTATGGTGCCGCCCTTTAAAGAAGCACTATGGGCTGCGGTATCAATGCCGCGGGCCAAGCCTGACGATACAACAATGTCAGCATCACTTAGCCCCGCAGCCAATTGGCTTGTGATGCGTTGACCAGAGGCACTTGCATTACGCGCTCCAACGATGCCGATAATATCTTTTTGTAATAAATGCACATGTCCTTTGGCAAAAAGTACGGGTGGGGCGTCTTCAACAGCTGCAAGGGCAACTGGATAATCACTCTCTCCCAGATATATAACCGTTGCCCCAAAGGCATCCAGAGCGGCTAATTCCTGTTCTATCGAAGAAATATCGGGTATTTTTAAAGCGTTTTTGCGACCACCTTTTGCTGCAATGCTGGGAATTTCAGATAAAGCGACTTCAGCGGACCCATAGCGGGATAGCAAGCCTCTAAAAGTAATTGGCCCAATGCTATCCGTGCGAATAAGTTGCAGCCGCGCAAGTTTTTCCTGCGCCGATAAGCTTTGTGTAAACAGGTCAAATGTCATGGATCACTGTTGTAGGAAAGCTCTGTCTTTGTCAATCTTTTGGTGTTTTTCTGCATCAAAATAGTACGGAAAAGTTTATTTTTTACCAATTTTTGGTTCAGTGCCTTGTGCGATGCGACTGATATTATCTTTATGACGAATGTAGATTACCACCGTCATGGCGAAAACAGTTATCCAAACACCTTGCACACCATACTGGTAAGCATAGCCTGCTGCGATTAAAGACCCTGCCAAAGCGGAGAGAGAGGATATACGAAATAGAAGGGCTGTGAGCAACCAACCAGCGAGAAAAGTTAGACCTATTGTCCAATCAATAGCGAGGATGGTGCCTACAAAGGTAGCGACACCTTTACCGCCTTTGAACTTTAGATAGAGAGGGAAGCAATGCCCAATGAAAGCGGCCGCTCCGGCTGTGGCGCCAAGCTCTGAACTAATAAAAATACCCGCCAGAATAACGGCGATAGCCCCTTTACCACTATCAAGCAATAATGTGAGTAATGCCAAGTCTTTGCGGCCGGTGCGCAACACGTTGGTGGCCCCAATGTTACCTGAGCCGATTTCGCGAATATCACCAAGACCGCCAAGGCGCGTTAGCACCAGACCAAACGGGACTGAGCCAAGAAGATATCCACCAACTACTGCAATTATTAAACTGCTATCCATGGGTTATCCTTTGTAGACACAGGTGCCATCACTGACGGTCATCCAGACCTTGC
>CBFDBT010000220.1:0-3989 GCA_965603115.1 uncultured Alphaproteobacteria bacterium | reverse complement strand
GCCAAGGGACTTTATCATCTCGCGTTCATCGTCGGTTTCAATAGCTGAGCTTATATTTGGTAGATCACTCGCGTCATATTCCTCGAGGCCATCATAATGGGTGATCACTCTATTGCGCAAAGAGCTAAACCCATGAGCGTCGACAAAACGAAGCAGATCTGATCCTTCAGGGTCCTTCAGGCGTAAGGCCTCAATATCCACAGGCACAGGCACCGCACAATCCAGCGTAACCAGCTTGCGGCTAATGCGGGCAAGGTCGGCAAATTCAATAAGGTTTTCGCGGCGTTTATTCTGCTTTATCTCGCCCGCGCGCTCTAATAGGCTATCAAGCGAGCCAAATTCATTCAGCAAAAGAGCCGCTGTTTTTACGCCAATACCCGGCACGCCCGGCACATTATCCGCACTATCACCAGCGAGCGCTTGCAGCTCAATAACTTTGTCTGGCCCCACACCAAATTTTTCCATCACACCATCTGGCCCTATGCGTCTGTTTTTCATCGTGTCCAACATGGTGACATCACTGTCTACCAACTGCATCAAGTCTTTATCTGAGCTAACGATAGTGACTTTCCAGCCTTTTTGCCGCGCTTGCACCGCATAGGTCGCAATCAGGTCATCGGCTTCAAAACCATCAAGCTCCAAGGAAGGCAAACCAAAGGCTTTAACCGCCTCTCTGATGATAGGAAACTGCGGCACAAGGTCTTCGGGTGCTGGTGGGCGGTGGGCTTTATACTCAGGATAAATATCATTGCGAAAAGTTTGACGCTTGGTATCAAAAACAACAGCAAGATGGCTAGGCCTTTCGCTCTCATCTAAGTCTTGCAACAACTTAAACAACATATTGGAAAAACCAAACACCGCGTTGACCGGCGTTCCGTCAGGGCTGTTTAGGGGGCGAATACCGTGATAGGCACGAAAAATAAAACCTGATCCATCGATTAGGTAAATGTGGGGTTTGATAGTGTCAGGCATGTGCGCTCTTTCAGAACAGTCTATTATGTATCGCTGGGGCCACCACTTAAAATATAGGTGCGATCACAGTAGGGGCATTCCACCCGGCCTTGCTTGCCCAAGTTTAAGTAAACTCTTGGATGCCCAAGCGCTCCGCCGTCACCGTCACAGGCAACGCGGGTTTCATTTGTTTTAATCGTATCTTTTGTTTTCTGTGTCATAGCTTACTCTCTTGCCATAAAGTTATATAATTCCTTATAGACAAGCCGCAAGCTGGCGACAACCAAGAAAAGAAATCATTATAAGATAACTCTATTAATCTAGCACCGCAGCCCATTGACCAAGTAGGTTAGGGGTGATACCGCTATAGTCTAATTTAACTTTAAGAATGAACTGATATGACTGAAAATGCTATTGAAATTTCTGGCCTAAGCAAAACATACAAAGGCGGCGGAAAAGCCCCCGACAAAAATGCTTTAAACGGTATTGATCTTGTTATTCCTCGTGGCTCTATTTTTGGACTGCTTGGACCTAACGGCGCTGGCAAATCCACCACCATTAATATTCTTGCGGGCTTAGTTAATAAGACATCTGGTTCGGCCAGCATTTGGGGGTTTGATATAGATAAAAAACCCCGTAATGCCCGCGCTAATATTGGCGTAGTACCGCAAGAACTTTTGTTTGATGTTTTCTTCACGCCGCGGGAAATGCTGGAAGTCCAAGCTGGCCTTTACGGCGTACCCAAAAGCGAGCGCCGCACCGATGAGCTTCTTAAAGCCGTGCATCTTTTTGATAAAGCCGATGCCTATGCCCGAACGCTATCCGGCGGCATGAAACGTCGCTTGCTGGTGGCCAAAGCCATGGTTCACAACCCTCCTATTCTCGTGCTGGACGAGCCTACCGCGGGTGTTGATCTTGAATTGCGCCAACAGCTTTGGGACTATGTGGTCAAACTTAATGAGCAAGGCACCACAATTGTACTCACCACCCATTATCTTGAAGAGGCTGAAAAGCTCTGTGATACTATCGCTATCATTGATCAAGGCAATGTTGTTTGCTCTGAGCCTACACCCCAGCTTCTTTCCCGCATTGATGAAAAAGACATTCTCATTGATGTTGCAAAGCCACTTCCTGCCCTACCCGATGCTTTGAAGGGCTTTCACGCTAACCTAATTGGCGACCATCAAATCTCGGTTAAAATATCAAAAGACAGTGCAAACGTTGGTGATGTGCTCGACGCCGTTCGCGGGGCCGGACTATCCATTGTGGATATTTCAACAAACGAGACCGACCTTGAAGATATCTTCCTACAACTCACCAAGGGCACGCATGACAGGGCCGGAGCGGCCTAGTGAGTGCATATGACGTCATTGTTGTTGGCAGTGGAGCAGCGGGCTTAACACTCGCTCTTCGCTTAGCCCCCCACGCTCGGGTCGCCGTGCTTAGCAAAGGGCCGCTTTCAGCAGGCTCTACCAACTATGCACAAGGCGGCATCGCCACCGTGATGGAAGCCACTGACAGCATCCAGTCGCATATTGATGACACGCTGATAGCCGGTGCGGGTCTTTGCAACGAGGAGGCGGTACGCTTTGTCGTTGAACGAGGCCGAGAAGCGATAGATGAACTCATTGAGGCGGGCGTGTCTTTTTCAAAAGATGCATCAACTGATGATGAGGACGAGGACACTTACGGCCTACACCTAACCCGTGAAGGCGGTCATAGTCACCGTCGTATTATCCACGCGGCTGATGCAACGGGTCACGCCGTGCAATCAAGCCTGAATGACAAAGTGCTCGCCGAACCCAACATCGACCTTTTCACCAACCATGTTGCCATTGATGTCATTACCAATCGCCATTTAAAAGAAGGCGGCGGCTACAACGATAAAGCCTACGGTGTTTATGTCTTGAATACCGAAAGTGGTGAAATTAATGCCATGACATCGCGCGCAACCGTTATAGCAACGGGCGGGGCTTCCAGAGTTTATCTTTATTGCTCAAGCCCTGACGGCACAACAGGCGACGGGATCGCTATGGCTTGGCGTGCGGGGTGCCGTGTTTCCAATCTGGAATTTAATCAATTTCATCCCACCTGTCTTTATCACCCTGAGGGCAAAACTTTCTTAATCACAGAAGCCATGCGCGGTGAAGGGGCCTATCTCAAGTTATCAAACGGGGAAAGGTTTATGCAGCGCTATGATGAGCGCGGCGAACTTGCCCCACGAGACATTGTTGCACGCGCGATTGATAACGAGATGAAGCGGCTTGGCGAGCCTTGTGTTTACCTAGACATCACACACAAAAATCCTGATTTTATCATCAGCCATTTCCCGACCATTTACCGCCACTGCCGTGACCTTGGCATTGATATTACCAAAGAACAAATTCCGGTCGTGCCCGCCACACACTATACTTGCGGCGGCATCGTCACCGACTTTCATGGACAAAGTGACCTTAGCGGTCTTTATGCCATCGGCGAATGCGCCTCCACTGGTCTGCACGGCGCCAACCGCATGGCGTCTAACAGCTTATTGGAATGTCTGGTTTATGGCCGCTCGGCCGCCGACGACATTATCAACAAGCTACCAGACCTACCCGCGCCGCCCAAAGCGCGCAAATGGGATGAAAGTAAAGTTACAGATAGTGATGAAGAAGTTGTGGTCAGCCATAACTGGATGGAAATACGGCGATTCATGTGGGATTATGTTGGCATTGTACGCACCGATAAACGCCTCAAACGCGCCAAAAGTCGCATTGATCTTCTCATGGGGGAAGTGCATGAATATTATGGCAACTTCCGCGTCACACCTGACTTATTGGAATTGCGTAATTTAATCACCGTTGCCGACCTGATTGTACGCTCGGCCCTGCGGCGCAAGGAAAGTCGTGGCCTGCATTATACGGCGGATTATCCTGATATGCTCGACGAGGCAGAAGATACCATCCTCACGCCTTTTAATCGCGCTATCGATGGGCTAGTGGAATAAATCCAGAGGATGAAATGTCACATATTCCTTGAAGGGTAGAATCCAATTCTGG
>CBFDBT010000219.1:0-3998 GCA_965603115.1 uncultured Alphaproteobacteria bacterium | reverse complement strand
AAAATGGGTAACCAGCGCTATGAAATAGTAGCGGGTGAGCGACGCTGGCGTGCGTCCCAGCTTGCTGGTGTGCATGAGGTTCCGGTTGTGATTAAGGAATTGAATGACGAAGAAGTGTTGGAAATCGCAATAATCGAGAATGTTCAGCGCCAAGACTTAAACCCAGTGGAAGAAGCCAAAGGCTATCATCATTTGATTAATTATTTTGGCCATACACAAGAAGAGGTGTCCAAGGTTGTTGGTAAAAGTCGTAGTCATGTGGCGAATTCGTTGCGTTTGCTGTCTCTGCCCAAGCAAGTGATTAAATATATTGATGAAGGTAAGCTTACAATGGGGCACGCACGTGCCATTATTGGGTCAAAAGATCCGGTTATGCTTGCCAAAAAGGTAATTTCATCCGGTTTGAATGTGCGCCAAACCGAACTGCTGGTCGGCAGCACCAAGACTGCCAAGAAGAAGTCTTCTTCGCGCTCTGGTACAAAAGGAAAAGACACAGATACTGTGGCCCTTGAAAAAGACTTGATGGCCGCGCTTGGTGGAATGAAAGTTGTAATAGATCACCGCGGTGAAGGAGGGGCTATCTCCATTACATACCGCACACTCGATGAACTTGATGATCTGTGCGGAAAGCTTGGCGTTTGCGGACTGTAAGCTTCTTTCTATAAATAATGAGAGTGTTTTAAGAAATAAAAAGGATGGCTCAAGCCATCCTTTTGTTTGTTTTCAATGTGTTAGCGTAAATTAAACGATTTCATCAATCTGATCAAGCGTCATGCCGCCCGGCACAATAATGATAGGCACCTTTAAGGTTCCCGCTACTTCTCCTGAGAAATAGTCGATCAAGGGACCCGGGTCCCCATCTGTGTTGGCGCCAAGGGTAAGGCTGAACAAATCATCTCGCTCTTCCATAAACTTTAATAGTTGTTCTTGGGGCTCTCCGTCCACAATAACGATTTCTGGAACAACTCCTGAATATGTAAAAACGCGCTCAGCTATTTCACCCAATAGTTCAGCGCCAGTTTCATAGGCTTCCGCTAGCATGGTATCAGCCACCGCGATCCAGTGCTGAAAATCGCCAGGTCGAATACAGTGAAATAAGATTAAACCACCACCTTCTATGTGACTGGCACGACCAGCTGCAAAACGTGTTGCAATTTTAGCTTCTTCGGTATCATCTACAACCACGACCATTTTGCGCGGTCGGTCTTTCATTGGTCTTTTTTTGCCTGTTTTTTCATCAATCATAAAAAACCCTAACTCTTTATATGTCTTGTTATAAAGTGTCAGTGAACGCGTTTATGTGCAAGCTATTTGAGTAAAATATTCGTAATTTCTTTTAGCTGAGTTCGGGCCCGAAGTAAGTTAAACCCTTGAGCAGCAAGGTGGTTTGCTAAAATTCCATCTTTTTGACCGTTGGTAACAATTAGTGGGTCTAAGGCAATGATGGCCCTCATGGATTTTAGTAACTCTTGATAAACGGTGGTGATATCGCGGTCAGCTATGACGCGAGAGAAATCTTTTTCAAGGGCCTGTAATACAAGAGTATAGGCATAAGCTTTCCCTTTAACTTGATAAAAAAGATCATCAGCACCCGTATCAGGCAAAAACCCACCTGAATTGGCATCTATATAATTATCTAATGTTGCCGAGGCAGACCCAAGGTCTTGAGCTATGCGGTCAAGAGTCATTTGAAAGTTGTCAGATCTTTGTTCATAGACTGCTTGCTGGTCAAGAAGGCGGGTATTATAGGCGCGCAATTGCTTTATGGCGTCTTTGTAATAAGTTTCACTCGGTGTTGTTGGTAAAAAGGATGTATTAAAATCCATCACCCAACGCTCCCCCTCTATTGCGAGGTTGCTGGCAGCTGATGCTAGGTCGCTGTCGACGGTTGAAGAGCCCCTGTTGCGACCAAGCTGGTCTCTTAGCTCAATGGAAAAGCGGGAAAGGGCGCTGAGTATTCCACTTTGATAGGCTGGTGTGTTATCAAGCCACCATGCGGGCATAAAAAAGGGATCATTGGGTGTCCATCTATGGGTAACTACTTCACGTTCAACAAGGTCTGAGACCACCTCAACTGTTGCGCTGGTTCCCGGTGTTGCTTTTAAATTAACAATTAACGTGTCATCAATTCGGTGAATAAGGGCCATGCCAAGCATGATATAGAGGGCAAAGACAAGCGGTAGGGCTATAGCGACACGTTTCCAGACACTGGCGGGCAGATTAGATAGAAAACCAATGAGGCGCAGCCATGCACTTTTTATAAGGTTTGAAACCCAGGCCTTTAAGGTGCTGAGCTTTTCTTTGATCCAATCCCATATTTCACGGGCCATAGGGTTTCTCCGCTGATTTGTCGCTGGTACTATTTTTATTATCTTATTAAAATGGCGCTTTAGGCGTTAAATTACAAGTCTATTGAAAAATTGAACATAAAGAGGCCGCAGAATAATGCTCTTGCAGCCTTTTCGTCAATTTGATTGAGAGTTACTTTTTCTCTTGAGCTTCGCGAACTACGATTTGTTTCACCTCGCCAGATTCACCAGGGAAGTTTGTAAACATGGCTTCAATCATATAGGGCATAACCTTTGGTAAGGATTTAGAACTTCCTATACTTTCAACACGGCCTTCATATACTTTTTCACCCGTTGAGGTTCGAATATCCAGCATAAGATTGCGGCTGTGCATTATGTGATGGGTATGGTTTGTTCTCCACGGTCCATAAAAAGGATCGTAAAAACCATTATAAAAGAAGGCATTGCGACGCCAGTAGTACCAATTGTAGTGGCCATAGCCTGCACCGTACCATGGGTCAAAAGCATCAAAAGAACGTTTAAAAGACCCTCTTCTGCTAGCTCTCTCTCTCTTAACATTATAGCCAAGCTCAACAAACAGATCGGCTTCTTCTTTGCTGGCAATTGTATAACCGAGCATCGTCAATTGTTTGCGTACTAGGTTTGCATAGTCCTGAAACTCAAGACTTTCTGCATCTTGTGATAGGCTTAGGGGTATAATTGCGACAGATTCACCATTTGGCGCTGCCATATGATGAAAACTGGATACATCGTTGCGCACAGACATTGAGCAAGCTGATAAAAGAGCTATCGTGCCGAAAACTATGATGTGGCGTATTAATGTCATCTCAGCTTCTCCCAAAATAATTTATCATATTAGTGTTAAGTTTTATTATAGGTCAAGCATGCTGAACATAAGCTGAATAGTTTTATTGGTTTGAAAAACATATGGTGCGGTTATTGTTAGCTTTATAGGTATCCAATAATTTCTTTAACTTCTTTTAAAATGGGTTGTGCAAGGGCGTCGGCGCGCTCACCGCCAGCCTTTAAAGTCCTGTCAATTTCAGCCGGGTCATTCATTAAATGGGACATTTCAGTGGTGATTGGGGAAAGTTTGTTCACTGCAACCTCCGTGAGATCACGCTTAAAGTCAGCAAATCCTTGGCCTTCATAGCGGGCACAAACATCGTCGCGACTTATATCTGCGAGTGCAGCATAAATACCTACAAGATTGCGGGCTTCTGCACGGTCGCCAAGTAAGCTGGCAACACCGGGCAGAGGTTCAGCGTCGGTTCGGGCTTTTCGGATTTTTTTAGCGATAGTATCAGCGTCATCGGTTAGATTGATGCGGGACATGTCGCTTGGGTCTGACTTAGACATTTTATTCGTGCCGTCACGCAAACTCATGACGCGTGCACCTTCTCCCAAAATTAGCGGCTCCACTTCAGGGAAAAAATCAACATTATAGTCATTGTTGAATTTGGCAGCAATGTCACGTGTTAGCTCAAGGTGCTGCTTTTGATCTTCGCCGACAGGGACGTGGCTGGCTTTATAGGCTAAAATGTCGGCTGCCATTAAATTGGGATAAACATAAAGCCCGGTTGAGACATTTTCCCGGTTTTTGCCAGCTTTGTCTTTAAATTGTGTCATCCGGTTTAGCCAGCCAAGGCGAGCCACACAGTTGAATATCCAGGCAAGTTCGGCGTGGGC
>CBFDBT010000218.1:0-4055 GCA_965603115.1 uncultured Alphaproteobacteria bacterium | reverse complement strand
ACAAATCGTGTGTCCAATACCAAGTTTGCCGAGTGGATTTCTCGCACGGATCCAACTGCCTATAATATTTGGAACGGTGGAGACCCGAACAATTTATCAGGATACGACACCGCACCAGCTAGCCCTGAATCGCTTGCAGGTATTATGGTGGATGTTTCTCGAGTTGGTAAAACATCGCTAACCTTGGCTGATTTCAAGGTATCGCGCGGTGACCTCTTCACATTGCCCGCTGGTGATGTAGGGGCTGCTTTTGGTGTTGAATACCGCCGTGAATCATACTCAGATGACCGCGATGATCGCCTTGATGGCACCATCACCTTTACGGATCCTGTAACCGGTGACATTCTTCCATCTGATGTACTGGGTTCTAGTCCAACTAACGATTCAAACGGAAATCGCAAGGTTATTTCACTATTTGGTGAATTGGCTATTCCTGTATTGAGAGACGCACCAATGTTCGAAAGTCTTGATATTCAAATAGCAGCTCGCTACGAAGATCTGTCCGATGTTGGCAGTACCTTCAAGCCAAAAATCGGCATGAGCTGGTATCCAACTTCAGGTATTCAATTCCGTGGTAGCTGGTCAAAAGGCTTTAGAGCACCAAATCTACCACAGATCAACGAAACAAGTCTGTCCCGTGTGAATACACGAACTGATTACATTCGTTGTGCCGCGGTTGAAATCACTACCGGAACATGGGAATGTGGTGGACAGTCTCTTGGTGTGGAAAGCCGTCGTAGTGGCTCTAAAGAATTGAACGCAGAAAAGATCGACAACAAATCACTCGGCATCACTTTACAGCCAGACTTTCTTCCTGGACTGACGCTTACTGCTGACTGGTGGCGCATCGAACAGCAAGACCTAGTTTCTATCTTTACCGATTACAACGCGATCATACTGGATTACAAACGTCGTGTAGTTGACGGAACTTCCAATCCTAATGTGGTTCGCGCTGCGGCTGATGCTGATGATGATGCCCTATTCGCAGGAACTGGCATCGACTCACTTGGTCAAGTACTCTATGTGATTGATCCATACCAAAATCTTGATAGTCGGGTCGTAAAAGGCATGGACTTTGCCATCTATTACGATTTTGAAACCGATAATTACGGTGACTTCAAGTTCAAGATCAATGCGGCTAAGCTAAATGAGTTCTGGCAATCGCCTTCAGCTGACGCACAGGAAATTCTTGATGCTCAAGAAGCAGGGTTAATCTCTGATAAGATTAACGTTGCCGGTGCTGGTAGCTTGTTGCAGGAAAATGCCCGACCAGAATGGCGCTTCTCATCCAGCCTACGTTGGAAAAAAGGTGACTTTGGTGCCAATCTTCATGCTAGCTATGTTGACTGGGTCTGGGACACAAGTGCAACGCAAAATGGCGTGGAAGAAACGGTCTACTGGAAGATCAAGAGCCACTTCAAGGTTAATACCAGCGTTCATTATGACATTAATGAGAAGGCGCGCTTGCGCATCGGTGTTAATAACCTGTTCGACAAACTGCCACCTCTGGCTGACGAAGCCTTTGGTTATAACAGTGACCTACACTCAGCACGTGGTCGCTACATATACGGTAGTATCCGTTTGAGCATGTAATTGATTGCTAAAAATAGTGGCGATGACTCCGGTCTTCGCTATTCATTAAAAAGAAAGCTGCGGACCCTAGGGCCCGCAGCTTTTTCTTACCTGACAGTAGAGATTATATCCCTTACTTCTTCTTGATATTTTTACCTGCTAACGCACCTGTATATTGTCCATTTTCAATTGTCGCAATACCATTGACGAATAGGTGTTGCACACCCGTAGACAACAATTCAGGGCTTTCAAAATTGGCCATAGGACGGAAGTTTTCCACATCAAGAATTGTGATGTCTGCGAAAGCCCCCACCTTGATACGACCTCTATCTGCAATTCCAAAAGTATCTGCCGTCAAGGCTGAAGTACGGTGAACAAATTCTTCCATACTCATCACCGGATCACTGATAACAAAATCGCGATAGCGCTTTGGAAAGCTCGCAAATTTACGTGGGTGTCCAGTTGACCCGTCTGATGAACCCATAATCCAAGGCTCGGATGCAAAAGCTCGAATGTCATCTGGGTGCATATTGAAAGATGCCACCCGCGACGGTCCGCCTTTAATAATACCTTCACTGATGATTGCAATAGCTGTTGCCAGTGGCTCGGTCTCCCGTTCAGTTGCCACTTCAGCAAGGCGTTTGCCTTGTACACCATCAACAACTGAGCGGGTAATAAGCAGCGCACCAGCTCCTCCACGGCGACGAAGATTTTCCTTGATCTCAGCAATAAGGGCTGGGGCAACCGCTGGGTCGGCCAAACGACCAATGAGTGCCTCGTCAGTTGGCGCTAGTGCCCAGCGCGGAATGATAGCATTTTTCAGATTGGTGCCCGAAGCTGGCCACGGATACTGATCACCTGTGACTTTCTGCCCTTCAGCCTGAGCGGCTTTAACCTTGCGAATAAAATCAGCACTCTGCCCCCAAACATCAACGCCTAAAGCCTTGATATGTGTGAAATGCACAGCAATGCCAGCTTCACGACCAATGCGCAGGGTCTCGTCAACACTATCCATCAAACCTTTTTTAAAAGAGCTCTCGTCACGTAAATGCGACGAATAAATACCGCCATGCTTGGCCACCACCTTTGCGAGTTCAATCACTTCTTCAGTTTCAGAAAAGCTTTGCGGTGTATACCAAAGGCCCGTTGAAAAACCCATTGCGCCTTCACTCATAGCCTTGTCTAGAAGCGCCTTCATAGCTTCCATTTCCTCAACCTTGGGAGCACGGTCTTCACCGCCCATAACTGCTCGACGAACCGTACCAAAACCGACATGTTGTGCAACATTGGTGCCGATACCACCCGCTTCAAGTTTTTTTCCGCTCTCGTCAATATCGATTGGCCCGCGACCATCGTTGCCAACAAAAACTGTTGTAACCCCCTGGGTTAGATAATTCATATTGGCATTCTTATCCTCGCTGAACAGGTCAACATCCGCGTGGGTATGAGGATCGATAAAGCCTGGAATGACAACGAGGCCCGAAGCGTCTATAAGTTTGGCTGCCGTATATTTATCAGCAGCATCTTGACCAACGTAGATAATCCTATCACCGTTTATAGCGACAGTCATTTGTGCTGGGGATTCAATATCTCCAGTATAAACCAGCCCCCCAGTAATAAGGACATCAATTTTTTCAGTATCAGGCGCCTTAAAAACCATATAGATAACGGCTAGAATCGCTATCCCCACAATAATTTTAGCTGTTTTTCCATTATTCATTTGATGGTTCCTTATATTAACTTTTAAGCAGCGCCTATAGCATTATGACGACAATTATTTTAGTCTGAAAATTTCTATATAAACCTATGACAAACTATATTGTTTAAACAATGTCTCATTTATTGCCTATCTATAGCCTTTGTCTATGGCGCCATAAGAATGTAATTTAATCTATCCCGATTAAATTATCTAATAAATACAAACTATTGGTGGAAAACAGCATTAGATTTATTAAATTTGATACTGAAGCGCTGAAGACACCCCCGCCACCTATAGGCTTAGGTTATAGCTTGTCGCAAAAATTGAATTTTCTATTGCGATACCCATATTTTATAAACGACTGAAATTAATTTCTTATTCAAATTATTCATGCTTTATACTCGCCCAGTTTAAAGGATGTATTTTGTATAAATCAATGTGAGTTAAAGAATGTTTCAAATTCAACAACCATATCTGTTGTTTCTAGGGAACGCCCCCGATCAATTGAGCGCAAAAACAGCGCGCGGCATTAATGACTGGCGTCCAGAACATGTTGTCGGGCAAATGCGGCTTGATGACTGTCATGCCGACCTTGGTATAACTGACATGTCATTAAAAGAGGCATACGCGAAAGGTGCTAGAACGCTGGTGCTTGGTACGGCCAACCGCGGCGGCGTGATCTCCGGGCAGTGGATTTGTATATTAAAGCAAGCCCTAGAGTGCGGTTATGATATTGCCAATGGCCTACACAACAAAGTGAATGACATTGACGAAGTTGTGACGC
>CBFDBT010000217.1:0-4074 GCA_965603115.1 uncultured Alphaproteobacteria bacterium | reverse complement strand
AGGATATACGTAACAAAGTCCTCATCCGTATTAATCACTTTACCAGACGGCGTCGTCTTGCCGATGCAGCCTGCAATGCTTGGGTAAACATAAAAAGCCCCCTCCGGCGTTGGGCAATCAATACCCTCGGCGTCATTGAGCATAGCAACCACTAAATCGCGGCGTTCTTTAAATACCGCTGCGCGCTCAGCAATAAAGTCCTGTGTTCCGTTGAGCGCCTCAACAGTTGCAGCTTGCGAAATAGAGCAAGGATTTGATGTACTTTGCGATTGCACTTTAGCCATGGCTTTAATTAAATGTGCTGGGCCGCCAGCGTAGCCGATGCGCCAGCCCGTCATTGCGTAAGCTTTTGCCACGCCATTCATGGTAAGCGTGCGGTCATATAGATCAGGGCAAGCTGCGGCAAAGGTCGTGAACTCAAAATCATCATAAACCAGATGCTCATAAATATCATCGGTGAAAATATGAACATGATCATGTTTTGCCAGCACTGCACCGAGCGCCTGTAGCTCAGCCTTAGAGTAAGCCGCACCAGACGGGTTTGACGGTGAATTGAGAATAAACCATTTTGATTTAGGCGTGATGGCAGCTTCTAGGTCAGCTGGTGTGATTTTAAAGCCTGTCGCAGCACTGGCCTCAACAAAAACAGGCTCCCCACCAGCCAAAAGCGCCATGTCAGGATAGCTTACCCAATATGGTGTTGGAATGATGACCTCGTCACCAGGGTTAAGCGTCGCTACAAAAGCATTATAAATTGTGTGCTTGCCACCACTATTCACTGATATTTGATTTCTCTCATATGTCAGACCATTTTCACGCTTAAATTTGGCAATCACCGCGTCTTTAACCGCAGGCGTGCCGTCAACAGCGGTGTATTTTGTCTCACCATCCCAAATAGCCTTAATCGCCGCTTCCTTAATGTTATCTGGCGTATCAAAGTCTGGCTCCCCAGCACCAAGGCCAATAACATCTTTACCCGCAGCTTTAAGCTCAGCGGCTTTGGTAGACACAGCAATGGTAGGAGATGGTTTTACACGATCAAGGGATTTGGACAAAAAAGACATGATTTTTCCTCATGTGACGGGGTTTACTATATTGCTGCAATCTAGGTGCAAAATGCTTGTCAATCAATCAATAAAACAGCCTTTTCAAAGAAAGACATATTGTTGCGTGAATTCTTAAAGTTCTTTGAAAGAAGCCACTAATTTTCTAACTATTCTCCTTACCTCTTCTCTCATGTGAAATATTATGAAAGACCAATGAAAAAGCGGCCTTGAAAACAAATCAAGACCATAGCATGATGCTAATCCAGCAAGGATAGGACGCCCTGACGTGAGCTACGTACATAATAAAAACCCTATGATAGTACCTGAACCAGGTGAAAAGTCTGAAGGCGGCATTGCTTTCAAGCTTGTCAGTGGTTTTGAGCCATCGGGTGACCAGCCAACAGCCATAGCAGAGCTGGTAAAAGGTTTAGCTGAGCAAGAACAGTCCCAGGTTCTCCTTGGCGTTACAGGCTCTGGCAAAACCTTCACTATGGCCAAAGTGATAGAGCAGACCCAGCGCCCTGCGCTTATTCTCGCGCCCAACAAAACCCTCGCTGCCCAGCTATACGGCGAGTTTAAAAGCTTTTTTCCCAATAATAGCGTTGAATATTTTGTTAGCTATTATGACTATTATCAACCCGAAGCTTATGTGCCCCGCACTGATACATTTGTTGAAAAAGAAGCCAGCATTAACGAGCAGATCGACCGTATGCGCCACAGCGCCACCCGCGCGCTATTAGAACGTGATGATGTCATTATCGTCGCCTCGGTAAGCTGTATTTACGGTATTGGTAGCGTCGAGACCTATACCGCCATGACCCACACACTGAAAACTGGCGATGAGATTGACCTACGCCAACTCATGCGGCATTTAGTCGAACTACAATATCGCCGCAATGACATGGGCTTTGAAAGGGGCAGCTTTCGCGTACGCGGCGATGTGTTAGAGATTTTCCCCTCTCACTATGAAGACCGCGCGTGGCGGCTCTCCTTTTTTGGCGACGAGATCGAAAAAATTACTGAGTTTGACCCACTAACCGGTGCAAAAACCAAAACACTCGATTGGGTTAAGGTTTATGCCAATAGCCACTATGTCACGCCCAAACCCACCATCGAGCAAGCCATCCTCAAGATTAAAAATGAGCTTAAGCTGCAACTTGCCAACATGGAAAGCCAGAACAAGCTCCTAGAGATGCAGCGGCTTGACCAGCGCACAACTTACGACCTTGAAATGCTTGAGGCGACAGGATCTTGTGCCGGTATTGAAAACTATTCTCGCTACCTGTCTGGCAGGAATGAAGGAGAAGCTCCGCCAACTCTGTTTGAATATCTACCCGATGATTGTCTGCTTTTTGTCGATGAAAGCCATGTGACCATTGGTCAGATTAATGGCATGTCACGAGGTGATGCAGCGCGCAAAAAAACCCTCACCGAATTTGGTTTTCGCCTGCCAAGTGCCAGAGACAACCGCCCGCTAAAATTTGACGAATGGGATGCCATGCGCCCGCAAACTCTTTTGGTCTCAGCCACACCGGGGGACTGGGAGATGGAGCAAACAGGTGGTGTTTTTGCCGAGCAAGTTATTCGTCCCACTGGCCTGACCGATCCCGAAATTGAAATCCGTCCTGTTAGCACGCAAGTGGATGACCTGATGCACGAAAGCAAGGCGATGGCAGCCAAGGGCATGCGGGTGTTGGTTACCACACTTACCAAGCGTATGGCGGAAGACCTTACTGAATATCTCCATGAAAACGGCGTGCGGGTGCGCTATATGCACAGCGACATTGATACGTTAGAGCGCATTGAAATTTTGCGTGACCTGCGCCTTGGAGCCTTTGATGTGCTTGTCGGCATTAATCTGCTACGTGAGGGGCTTGATATTCCTGAATGCGGCCTTGTTGCCATTTTAGACGCGGATAAAGAAGGCTTCTTGCGCTCAGAGCGCAGCCTCATTCAAACTATCGGTCGTGCGGCGCGCAACGTTGAAGGTCGGGTAATTTTATATGCGGACCGCATTACGGGGTCTATGGAAGCTGCGATTGGCGAGACAGACCGTCGCCGCGCCAAGCAAGAAGCCTATAACACGGAGCATGGCATCACACCCGAGACCGTGAGCAAAAATATTGGCGACATTCTCGAGCATGTATCAAGCGCTGATTATGTTACCGTAGACCTTGGCGATGAAAGCGTTACGCATCACATTGGCGACAATATGAAAGCTGTGGTTAGCAATTTGGAAAAACGCATGCTAGAGGCAGCTGAAAATCTTGAATTTGAAGAAGCCGCACGCCTAAGAGACGAGATCAAGCGTCTAGAAAATATTGAGCTTGGTATCGCAGACCCCAACGCTAAAGATGTTGGCCGCCCGACAGGCAATTCATCTGGGCGATCCCAAGGCGGCAAAGGCGGCACCCGTACTAAAAAAGGCAAAAGCTTCAGAGATGGATTTTAGGCTAACAACACTTTTAAGTGACAAAAAACCGCCGGAGACACTCCAGCGGTTTTCATAATTCTATAGCTTAAAAACTAGGAAGACCTATTTGTGGTCGTCTTTATGCTCTTTAGCTTTCTTGTCCATTTTTTTCTTCATCTTCATTTTCTTTTTGGCTTTCATATCAGCCATGCATTTTCCCATATCTTCAGCTTTTGCACATTTTTCTTTCATCATTTGCATATGCTCAGCTTTTTTAGCCTTCATCTTAGCGTCTTGGCCATCGCCCTTGTGATCATCAAAAGCAAATGCGCTAACTGCAAATGCTGGAACAAGTAAAGCGGCTATCACAGTAGTTTTTAGAGTTCTCATAGTCATCTCCCAAAAAGTTCATTATTCTAGTTCCCACAAAGAGTGTACCCGAATTTTTAAAAAATACAAATTAAGATTGATTTGGTAAACTATCGTTTAGAATTTTTAGAAAATAATCCAACAATTTTACCCCCATAGCACTAATTAAATTTAGTTCTTCCGCTGCGGCGCTCCATGAAATAGGTGCTATGCCATTTGCCCTCACGTTTGGCGATATGCTCTCTT
>CBFDBT010000216.1:0-4113 GCA_965603115.1 uncultured Alphaproteobacteria bacterium | reverse complement strand
ACGAAATCCTCCGTATTGCTAATGAGGTTTATGATTATGACCCAGGTGGTCTGCCAGAGTCACTGCCAGTTTCAGACGAGAAGATTTTGCTCAAGTTGGACTGGGATATTACTGACAGTCATCGCATGGCTTTACTTTATAACTATAATGATGGCTTCACTCTTGCTGAGTCTGACGGCGATGATGACGAACTAGAGCTATCGAACCACTATTATGAACGTGGCGCTGAGTTAAAGTCTTATTCAGGTCAGTTATTCTCTGACTGGTCTGACAATTTTTCTACCGAAATGCGTGTTTCATATTCTGACCTCGATAATCGCCAGCTTTCACTCGGTGGAACAGAGTTTGGTGAGATGCAAATTACCACTTATAATGATGCTGATGGTGACGGTGTTCGAGAGCGTGCTAGGGTCTATCTTGGTGCAGACGATAGTCGCCAAGCCAACAAACTGGCCTATACGACTTGGAACATGAAGCTGGCTGCTAATTATCAAATGGACGACCATTTGTTTACTATTGGTTTAGAGCGCGTCAGCTTTGACATTTTTAATATGTTCATTCAAGAAGCTGAAGGAGAGTTTCGTTTCTTAGATATTCTTGATGATGACGACAACGTGGTAATGACTGCGATTGAGGCTTTTGAAGCGGGTCGGCCTGAGAGGCTGATTTATGAAAATGCTGCACCGACTAATATTAAAGAAGATGCTGGTGCCTCGTTTAAATATGCTATCAATACGGCTTATATTCAAGATGAATTTTTACTTCCTGATGCAGGGCTTACGATTACGGCAGGTGTGCGCTATGATTGGTATACCAGTGGTGACGTACCAACAGAAAACCCCAATTTTATCGCTCGTAATGGTTTTACCAATGCTAGAAACTTTGATGGGCGCGGTATTTTTATGCCACGCTTTGGTTTCAACTGGGACGCAAGCCATGACATTCAGGTTCATGGTGGTGTAGGTATATATTCTGGTGGTAACCCGAATGTGTGGTTGTCGAATAACTATTCCAACAACGGTATCACCCAAGTTGAAGTGTCAGCGCGTGATTATGATGATCTTCCTTTAGGTGCTCTGACGCTCTTTACCGACCCGAATGTTGATGGTGGTACCCCAGGTTTTTCAATTCCACAGCGTCTTTATGATGGCGTAGCCGGCGGATCACCAAACGGCGGTGTTAATGCTATTGATCCTGACTTTAAAATTCCGACGCAGTTGAAGATAGCACTCGGAACGAAAATCAGGTTTGATGCTCCGGCAGGGTTGGGTGATGATTATCGTTTGAATTTGGATTTCCTTTATTCCAAAATGCAAAATGCGGCAAATATTGTTGACAACACTGTAGTTGTAAGAGGAGTTGCACCGGATGGACGGCCACTCTATGCGTCTGTTGATAGGTCCGATCCTGATTGTGCGGATCCACTTGCCGGCGCTTGTAGTCGCCGATTTGGTTCGTCAGATTATATCCTAACCAATTCAGATGGTGGTAAGCAGGTCTCTTTCTCAGCTCAGCTTGCTAAGTCGCATGATAATGGTATCGATTGGTCTATTGCTTATTCCTTTACAAGAGCTAAGGATGTAAATCCGATGACGAGTGCGGTGTCTTACTCTAACTTTGCAGGGACGGCGACATCGGACCGTAACAATCCGATGGAAGCAACATCAAACTATGAAATACCGCATCGCTTAACCGCGAAGTTTAGTTATGAACATGACTTCTGGGATGATAATACTACTCGAATTAGTGTGTTTGCGACAGCGAACCAAGGTCGTCCATATAGCTTCACCTTTGTAGATGGCGGTGGATATTATGACTATGGCTTCACCTCGTTTGGGGACACAATTGATGATGCACATTTGCTCTATATCCCAACGGGAGCGTCTGACCCTAAAGTTGTCTTTGGCCCTGATTTTGCCACAGATGCTTTCTTTGCTTACTTGGAAGAAAATGACTTGATGCAATATGCTGGTGGTATTGTGCCGCGTAATGTAAACCACTCTGATTGGTGGTCTAAGGTTGACCTTAGAATAGAACAGGAGCTGCCAGCTTTTGCCGAAGGGCACAAGATGTCAGCATTCTTTGTGATTAAAAACTTGGGTAACCTCATCAATGATAGTTGGGGCGTAATGAACCAAGCCAGCTTCCCTCGCATGTTCAACATTGTGGATTTTGATATTGATACTGTGAACAATGTATATAACTATAATGAGTTTTTTGAGCGCGGTCAGGGCCGTGTCACAACCCCATCTCTTTGGGAAATGCGTATGGGCTTAAGATACAAATTCTAAGCTAATGAGAATTTGATAAAAATATAAGCACCCGAGAGTATTGCTCTCGGGTGTTTTCGTTTTAGATACTGGACAGATTATACAGGTCTGCTAAATAGGAACTCTAAAGGGGATGGTCAGAGCATGACGCAGAATACAAAACGGGCAGGTCGACAAAAAGGCTCCATTCGAGAAGAGAATGAAGGGCGCATATTGTTGGCAGCTGAAAAAGTTTTTGCCGAGCTTGGCTTTAAGGGTGCTACCACGGGCCGTATCGCTGAAGAAGCCGGCGTTCCTAAGTCTAATGTGCATTATTATTTTCGCACGAAAGAGGCCATCTACAAGGTGGTGATGGAAGATCTTTGCACCACGTGGCTTTCCGCTGCTCGTGATTTTGATGATAGTCATGATCCTGCCAGTGCGCTGAGAGACGATATTAATGCCAAGATGGATTTGGCCTTGCAGCGCCCTTATGGCTCACGGGTTTGGGTTAATGAGATGACAGCAGGCGCCCCAGTGATCAAAGACTATCTCCATGATACGGTAAAACCATGGATGGATGCTCATGTCGCGGTTGTTAACCGCTGGATAGCAAGTGGGAAAATGTGCGCGGTTGAACCGCAAAACTTTATTTATATGATTTGGGCTTCTACCCAGCATTATGCCGATTTCGAGATTCAAATTAATGTTATGAATGGTGGTAATCCGCTATCAGAAGAACAATTTGAGGTCGCAAAACAGAATGTTGCTGATATTTTGCTTCGCGGAGTGGGTTTGTTAGTATAAAGAGACTAATAAATTCCATGTGCGACAGTTTTGTATAGGTTTTATGTTCAATAACCTGTTATAATTTCGCTGAGTAATGATGACAGGAGGGCTGCCTCCTGATTTAAAAGGGCTGATAGTAATGCGAAGTGAAACCATTGAGAAACTGGAGTCTGCTGTAGTCCGGTTTGCTGGTGATAGTGGTGATGGAATGCAGTTGACGGGGACGCAGTTTATGACGTCCACGGCTCTGGCGGGTAGTGACTTGGCAACCTTTCCAGATTTTCCAGCCGAAATAAGAGCGCCAGTTGGCACTACCTTTGGTGTTTCGGCTTTTCAAATAAATTTTGGTGAACGTGCGATTAAAACGGTAGGAGATGCGCCTGATGTATTGGTCGCAATGAACCCTGCAGCCCTGAAAGTTAATATTGACACGCTACGCCGCGGTGGTCTGGTGGTTATTGACACAGGTACTTTTACCAAGCGAAACCTTCATAAGGCGGGCTTTGTCGAAAATCCGTTAGAGGATGATACCTTAGAAGGCTTCCAAAAAATTGAATTAGATATTTCAAAGATGACTTTGGAATCGGTTAAAGAATTTGGTCTTTCCAACAAAGACGCTTTGCGCTGCAAGAATATGTGGACACTTGGCCTTATGCTTTGGATGTTTAGCCGCAAGCGCAAACCCATCACGGATTGGCTCTCTGATAAATTTGCTAAAAGCCCTGAGTTGGCTCATTCGAACATTGCTGCACTAAACGCAGGGCATGCTTTTGGCGAAACCGCCGAGATGGCGGCCCCCATCAAGCGCTATCAAATTGGAGCAGTTCACCACGTAAAGGGCACTTACCGTACTATAACCGGTAGTCAGGCTATGTCTTGGGGGCTGGTCGCAGGGGCTGAACGGGCGAATTTAAAAATTGTTTTAGGCAGTTACCCGATCACTCCGGCATCGCCGATACTCCATACGTTGTCCAGTTTGAAAGATATGGGTGTTGTTACCTTTCAGGCTGAGGATGAAATTGCAGCAATTTGTGCGGCTATTGGTGCCTCTTTCGGTGGTGCACTTGGTATGACA
>CBFDBT010000215.1:0-4195 GCA_965603115.1 uncultured Alphaproteobacteria bacterium | reverse complement strand
AAATCGCATCATCGGTATCCATGTCAGATACAGCCTGAGCGATTTGTTTATTTGGAATATGGTCATAAATTTCGTCTTGAGCCAGCCCTTCAAGTTCGTGTAAAACTTCAGGGTCCAGCGTACCACCGAGCATGGCGATAAGTTTTTTTCTGTATCCTGATGAAAGAGCCTCTAACAAGTCAGCAAGGTCCGCCGCATGTAGAGCATCAACAAGTTGGTGAACAACTACAGCATCATTTGCTTTAATCGCATCCAGAACAGATTGCACAAATTCACGAGACATATGAACATCACGTGCAACTGCTGTGTCACTCTCATCATCAAGGGGCTGTTCGAACTCTGTATCATTCATTTTACGCTCCCTCAATGTATGTGTTCACCTAATTCTATGAAAGATTCATAGAGGAATTCATTTAAAAACACCAGAAGCCATTGAGGTAACCTATATTTTTTTGGGCAAATTCTAAAACTCTAGCTTAATATAAACCAAAAGAGCCCCCTTAAAAAAGGGAGCTCTTTATTTACCTTTAAAACTTAAAGGATATTGGTGCGGCCGAGAAGACTCGAACTTCCACGGGATATAATCCCACAGCGACCTCAACGCTGCGCGTCTACCAATTCCGCCACGGCCGCGAATTGGTCGCGCTTAGCTATCAAATAAGTTGCTCGCAGGCAAGAACCAAATTCAAATGGAGAGCTTTTTATTAGAAAAACTGTTTATAAACTAGCTTGGCTCATCATGCGCGTTATGGAAATACCAATTTTATCCCCAACCATCATGATCTCGCCACGTGCAAATAATTCACCGTTAGCATAAAGCCAGCATTCATCATCATGGCCGACATCAAGGTCAATGACAGCGCCACGACCCATCTTCAGCAACTGCCGAACAGGCATAATCGACTTACCTAGAACTGCCGTTATTTCAACACCGACTCGATTTACTGCTTTCAACTGTTCCTCCTAAGAACTCTTATTCATCGTTTATTCAGGTCACCATATCCTATAAGTACTTAATAATACTTAAATTTATCAACAATGCAAATTCTGCTTGGCATGCCATGAGAATACTTTTACTTAACGCATTAGATTTCTGCATTAGTTCAGGGCTTGCAATATGCGTGACAAAAACACCTCCTGCCAAGATATAAATGGTATTGAATGGAAAATATCCAGCGATTTGGTTGGCTATGAGGATGCTCTCAAAGTGATGGAAGAGCGTGTGGACGCAATCCATAAGGGCGAGGCAGGTGAACTTGTCTGGCTCCTAGAGCACCCCCCGCTTTATACCGCTGGCACCAGTGCCGATGCTTGTGACCTTGTCGACCCTGAGCGTTTTCCTGTTTATGATGCCGGGCGTGGCGGTCAATATACCTATCATGGCCCTGGGCAACGTGTGGTTTATTTCATGCTTGATCTCAACAAGCGCGGCAAGGACGTACGCAAATTCGTATCAAACCTTGAAGAGCTTATCATTGATACACTTACACATTTTCAAATCAACGGTGAACGCCGCAATGATCGCGTTGGGGTATGGGTTGATCTCGGCAATGGACGGGAAGAAAAAATTGCCGCCATCGGCATTCGCATCAAAAAGTGGGTCACCTTTCACGGTATCGCCATCAATGTCGAGCCTGACCTTAGCCATTTTTCAGGCATCGTTCCCTGTGGCATTGCCGAGCACGGCGTAACCAGCATCACCGCTCTTGGCATACCTACCACTATGAAGGACGTAGATACTCAAATATTGAATAGTTTTAAAACTATATTTTAATCACATGTTATTTTAAGAGTATTTAAGAGTATTTAAGTATAATTTAATAAGTAATAAAATATTCAACTTAAATTAGTACTTTTTTAATTATTACAACGGATAGTGTGTCCTTGCATCTATTATGAATAGAGTATTTTTTACTAAGATTTCGTAACAATAGATGTAGCTGCTGTGTCTTGAGTTTGTTTTGTTTTTTTGAAAATCTATTTCAAATTGACCAAATCCTTTTTACACGATTGGGAAACTACAATGAAAAATTCACTTATACCTGCAACTACGCTTGGTCTTTTAATGGCCTGTTCATATCCTTACGCGAGAGATGATAATACCATTCGGGGTATTCCAATCACAAAATTAAAACACCCTATACACTATTAAACATAAGCACTTTAAATAACAGCCGAATACTCTGGGGATCTTTGGTTGTTGTCCTTATTCAACACCATAACTTATGGAGTATCCCCATGACTTTACTATTAGATAAATTTACCGTTGGCACAAAAATTCAGGCTTTGGCTGCAAGTCTACTCACCATGCTCATAGCAATAGCAGCGGTTAGCATTACACAACTGAGTAATATTAAAAATGAACTCCACAGCGTGTCCAGCGAAGATATTCCCTTAACAAAATCTGTTACGCAACTTGCACTAGATCAACTTGAGCTCGCTGTCTTTTTTGAACGAGCCCTTAGAGTTGGCGCAGAACTAGAAAATCAACCAGAGCTCATTAGCGAATTTAAACATGTGCGAGAAGAAGAAGAAGAAATTTCTCACACGATGGAAAATGATTTAGCCGAAACCATGCTTTTATTAGAAAACCTCATCAAAGAAAGTCACAACGAAGAAGCTATAGCCGAATTTAGCTCTCTATTAACCCTGTTCAAAAAAGTTGAAAAAGAACATGCTGAGTTTAGCCAGACATCAAATGCTATCCTTGATACTATCGAAAGCAGCGGTCATATGCCTGATGAATCAGCCATTATCGCGCTTGAAAAACTAAATGATAACATCGATCATGAACTGGCGGCGAGCGTTAAAGAAATTGAGGCCTTTACAGAGCGTGCCATTCTTAAAGTTGAAGAGCATGAAGCTTCTACCATAACTACAATGTGGATATTGGGTATTATCTCCTTTTTAATCGGGGCCGCTTCTGCATATTTTATTTCAAAATCACTTGTAGGGCCTATTTTGGGGATTACGGCAAATCTTGGAAGCTTGACCAAAAATGAGTTTGAAATTGCGGTTAATAAATACCCCTCAAACACTGAACTAGGCAAGATAGCTGCCTCCACGGAAAGTTTACGAAAATGCATGATTGAGGCTGAAAAATTACGCGAGGAGGCTAAAAAAGCAGAAGAAGAACAGCGACGCCTTGAGGCTGAAAAAGAGGCCGCAGAATTGCAGCTTTCAAAAGAGCGCACTGAGGAAGCACAAAAACAGTCGGAAATAGCGCAAAAGCGTGCGCAAGCGCTGGATGAAAAAATTAATGCGTTTGATAATGTTCTTGGAGAAATTCTAAGCTCAGTTGCCAGTGGCACAGATGAACTCAGCGCAACAGCTAATAGCTTAAATGATACTGCGGGCAATACACAAATACAGGTAAATAGCGCAGCCTCCAGCACGGCTGAAGTGACTGCAAACATCCAAACAGTGGCCTCCTCTGCTGAAGAGCTTAACAGTTCTATCACTGAACTAAGCCGCCAAGCCCAAACATCCAGCGAGGTTTCAGATGAAGCCGCTTCAGTAGTAGACGCAACTAATGAAACATTAACCAGTCTTGGTGACAGCGCTGAATCTATAGGTCAGATCGTCGACATGATTAATGATATTGCCGAGCAAACCAATCTTCTAGCCCTCAATGCTACTATTGAGGCAGCCCGTGCGGGTGACGCGGGGCGCGGCTTCGCAGTGGTGGCTAGCGAGGTCAAAAATTTGGCTACCCAAACAGCAAAAGCAACTGAGGAAGTAACCGAACAAATTGCCCAAATTCAAAGCCACAGTACATCAGCATCAAGCGCAATGGGAAATATTGAAAAGATTGTCTCAAATGTTCAAGATATATCTGTATCAATCGCAGGCGCCATCGAAGAACAATCCGCGGCCACTGGCGAGATAGCACAAAATGTTGCCGAAGTAGCAACAGCAACTAACGATATTTCTCAGGCGATTAACGTAACAACGGCTGCCATGGATGAGACCAGCGCAGGGTCATCACAAGTATCTAGTGCATCACAAGAGCTCTCTGCGCAAATGGCACGCATGCGCACCGAGGTCGATGGTTTCATGACAGAAATTCGCGCAATATAACAGTACTGAATTAAGTCTTGAAAAAGGGAGCTTCGGCTCCCTTTTTTCTATAATGAACTTATCCACAGAATAGAAAACAAACAACCTATACGGTCGGCTTAACGTCGAATCGGTG
>CBFDBT010000214.1:0-4226 GCA_965603115.1 uncultured Alphaproteobacteria bacterium | reverse complement strand
ATAACCCTCTGCAAAAAGATATGCTGCTTGAAGGCATGGACGAAATTTCTCAGACGCTAAAATCTGGTGCGGCTATTACCGCCTTTGAAAAGCAACAAAAAGCGGCCCTGCCTTGGTTATATAAAGATTAAACACTTTAAGAACGATATTGGAAGAATGATGACTACTCTCAAGAATATTTTGATGATCCCCGGTGACGGTATCGGCCCAGAAATTATGGCTGAAGTGAAACGTATTATGGACTGGGTATCAGCTGATACGGGCACGACTTTCAACGTAGAAGACCGTTTAATAGGTGGCTGCTCTTATGATGCGCATGGTGAAGCTTTTACCGATGAAGCGATGGATGTAGCACTCGCATCTGATGCAGTTCTTATGGGCGCTGTTGGTGGGCCGCAGTGGGACGGCGTGGACTATGACAAGCGGCCCGAAGCCGGTCTGCTCAAAATCCGTAAAGGTCTTGATGCCTATGCAAATTTGCGTCCGGCTATGTGCTTTGCAGCGCTTGCAGATGCAAGTAGTCTTAAGCCAGAACTGGTTGCTGGTCTCGATATACTTTTTGTACGGGAATTGTCTTCAGGGGTTTATTTTGGTGAGCCGCGCGGCATTGAAACGCTCGCCGATGGCAGTCGTGTTGGCATCAATACGCACCGTTATACAACTGGAGAAATTGAGCGCATCACGCGGGTAGCTTTCGATATGGCCCGCAAGCGCAGTGGGCGTGTTGCTAGTGCTGATAAGGCCAATGTGATGGAAGCAGGGTTGCTCTGGCGAGAAGAAGTGACCCGCATTCATCAGCAAGATTACTCTGACGTTGAATTGACGCATATTTTAGCGGATAATTGCTCAATGCAATTGGTGAAAGAGCCTAACCAGTTTGATGTGATTTTAACCGATAATTTATTTGGCGACCTCTTGTCTGATACCGCAGCCATGTTAACGGGCTCGCTTGGTATGTTGCCTTCAGCTTCCCTCGGTGATGGTGGTCCCGGTCTATATGAACCTGTTCATGGTAGTGCCCCCGATATTGCGGGACGCGGCATTGCCAACCCGCTCGCGGCTGTTTTGAGCTTTGCCATGGCGCTACGTTATTCGCTAGATATGGGCGATAGTGCAGATAAAATTGAAGCAGCAGTAGGCCGCGTGTTGGAAAGTGGTATCCGCACAGGGGATATTATGAGTGAAGGTTGCTCACAAGTGAATACAGTTGGCATGGGGAATGCGATCCTTGCCGAGCTTGATAATTAAATATAAAATAGCCGACAGGTTTGGAGACTGAATAATGAGTTTAAGAGTAGTGGTCGTTGGAGCGACCGGTAATGTGGGCCGTCAATGCCTCAATATCCTAGAAGAGCGCTCGTTTCCTTGCTCAGAAGTTATAGCTGTGGCATCACGCCGGTCTATGGGCCACGAAGTAAACTATGGCGACAAAATTCTTAAGGTTAAAGCGCTAGACACCTTTGATTTTTCAGGCTGTGATATTGCTTTATTTGCTGCAGGTGGGAGTATTTCTAAGGAATTTGCTCCAAAAGCCGCCGCTGCTGGCTGTGTGGTTATAGATAATTCTAGTCATTTCCGCATGGACCCTGATGTGCCGCTGGTGGTTCCGGAAATTAATCCGCACCACTTAAAAAACTTCAAGAAGAAAAATATCATTGCAAACCCTAATTGCTCCACTGCGCAAATGTTGCTCGCTTTAAAGCCCCTGCATGATGTTGCAGAGATCAAACGGGTTGTAGTATCGACATATCAGTCCGTTTCTGGCTCCGGTAATGCTGCTATGAATGAACTATATACACAAACCAAGGCAACTTTTGTTAATGACCCGGTGGTATCCGAGCAATATCCAAAGCAAATTGCCTATAATGTTATCCCGCACATTGATGTATTCTTAGAGGACGGCTCCACAAAAGAAGAGTGGAAAATGGTCTGTGAAACTCACAAAATGCTTGACCCTAATATAGAGCTGGTCGCAACATGTGTGCGTGTTCCGGTTTTTGTTGGTCACAGTGAGTCTATTAACATTGAGTTTAAAAAGCCGATCAGTCATGATGAGGCTCGCGATGTGTTGCGTGAAGCACCAGGATGTGCTGTGATTGATAAACGCGAAGATGGGGGATATGTCACACCAATTGAATGTGTAGGCGAAAATGCGACCTATATTAGTCGCATCAGGAAAGACCCTACTGTTAAAAATGGATTGAATATTTGGGTGGTGAGCGATAACCTACGAAAAGGTGCTGCACTCAATGCTGTACAAATAGCTGAAAGCCTACTTGAGCAAAAGCTGATCTAGATTGTTTTGGAGAAATGTTAATGATGTCTATCCGGCCCCGTCGATCTGTTCTTTATATGCCCGCTACCAATGCGCGCGCTATGGAGAAAGCTAAGACGCTCAAGGCAGACGTGATTATCTTTGACATGGAAGATTCGGTTGGTCCCGATGCTAAAGTTGAAGCTAGAGACGCAGCCTGTGATGCGGTAAATTCGGGTGGATACGGCATGCGCGAGGTCGTCCTTCGTGTCAATGACCTTGAGAGCGAGTGGGGCAGGGATGATATTGCTGCTGCTGCTGTGTCAGGGGCAGACGCCATCTTGGTACCGAAAATTTATCACCCTGATGATATTAAAGAAACTGTGAAAATCATGAAAGCTGCAGGCGCTCCGGATGATATGCCCCTTTGGGTGATGATGGAAACACCAGCCGCTATTTTGCGGGCTGACGCTATTGCAGGGGCCTACGAAAATATAGAATGTTTGGTCGTTGGCAGTAATGACCTGGTCAGTGAACTGCAAGCACAGCATTCCAGTGATCGATTGGCCAAATTAACAGCGCTAATCATGACGGTGGTGGCCGCACAAATGGACTTATGGTGCTCGATTCTGTCTATAATGATTTTTCTGATGACGCTGGCTTTAAAGCTGAATGCAAGCAAGGCAGGATACTGGGGTTTGATGGTAAAACTATCATTCATCCAAGCCAAATTGATGCTGCTAATGCGATGTTTGCTCCAGATGATGAAGCCTTATCTCTTGCCGAACGCCAAATAGAAGTTTTTGAAACTGCAAAAGCTAAAGGTGAGGCCGTCGCCGTACTTGATGGGAATATGGTCGAAGGGCTCCACGTTAGTGAAGCCTACCGACTGCTGGCCTTAAAAGAAGTCATCAAGGTGCTTGAAGCCTAACTATTAATTCCCGATATGCTTGGCTAAAAACTTTTCCATCGCTTTAAAGGCTGCAAGGCGTGTCTCTGCTGTGTCGAGATGGTGATCGCCGTTATCAACTTCAACATAAGTGACTGGTTTTTTTAAGTATTTAAGACGTTTGTACATATCATTACCTTGGCGGTTTGGCACAACGGGGTCGTCTTTTGACTGGACTATGAGAACAGGGACTTTTATTTTTTTAGCTTGATAATAAGGTGAGACCAATTTTGCACTTTCTCCCTCTAGGCCTATTTTTTTAGTCCAAGCTTTACCGCCAACAAACTGCCTACCAAAGCTAATAATTGCTGTTAAGTTTGCCACACCATTGATGCTGATAGCACATTTGTATAGATCAGGCTCTTTCACGGCGCCCATCAGGGCTGCATAACCACCATAAGAAGCTCCTACAATACAGATATTGGCAGGATCAGCGATACCTTGCTCAATAAGCCACTTTGTGCCATCGGTGACATCATCCTGCATGGTACCGCCCCATTGATTATCTCCTAACTCATGAAATTTGTCACCATAGCCAATGGAGCCTCTAAAGTTGGGTTGCAAAACGGCATAACCCCGGCTGGCAAAAAACTGGGTCCATGTATTAAAAGACTGAGTACTGCGGGCGGCTGGTCCTCCATGAGGAAAAATCACAGCGGGTAATTTTTTAGCCTCTTTGTCTTTTGGCAAAGTTAGATAGCCATGAATTTTCAGACCGTCCCGAGCTTCATATTCAATTGGTTTAATGTCAGCCATTAATTCTTGAGGCAACTGATCATTGGAGCTTAAAACAAATTCAAGCATACCTGTTTTGCCATTTAGAAAATGATATTCAGCAGGAGCATTATAATTAGAATGACGTATTAAAAAGGATTTTTTTCTATATTCATGCTGAGAATTTGGCTCCAGCCATCACCCATCGCTCCATTTATTTGATCGTATAAATGTTTATAGCTTTTATTTAAAAAATGGATACTGGGGGAGTGTTCAGTGTAGCCAACGCCGATAATTTTACGTGTTACG
>CBFDBT010000213.1:0-4226 GCA_965603115.1 uncultured Alphaproteobacteria bacterium | reverse complement strand
CTTTGAGAAAAAACAAGAGATATTAAAGAAACAAAAACTCCCTATTCATTGTTCTGTTCTTGAACTAGATAAATGGGGCGTAGAAGAAATTGAAGAACGTCAGTCTGATCTCTCAAAGATAGCTGTAAACATATGGCGGGTCAATTTCTAATCAAGTGCGCAAGTCGTACATATTTCATTGAGTTTGATGCTGATTGTTAGCTCTCCTGCTAAGAAGGCGGAGAAGGCGTCGGGGATTTCTGGAACTTCCCATGGTGTTAGGTCTACTTTGCTAATGTTAGGGCCGTTCTGGCAAAAAGAATGCTTAAATTCCCCGGCGTGATTCGTATGTGTTTCGTTAGAGACGGTTTTTACCGGTATTTGATGCTTATTTGCGACGGTTTTTGGTAGTTAAACCCTTGATATTCCAATCAACACCTGTGTTGACATCGAAGAGGTCGCTGGTTCGAACCCAGTACCGACCACCATTTAAACCCAGTAAAATCAACAACTTATACATACTCCTTGACCGCAAGCATGTTCTTTACTAGCTTGTTTGTGGGGGTTTTTGTGTGGGGTTTATCCTAAAATCTGATACAAATACCTGCTGTATGGGGGCTGAGATATGCCTATTTAGTATCAGGTTACTTAGGGGTTTTGCATGGGTGTTCGTAAGCGCGGTAATATCTATCACTATGAGTTTGAATATAAGGGTGTCAAATACCGAGGCACTACTGGCGAGACCTCAAAGACCGCAGCTAATGCTGTTGAAGCGAAAGTGCGTGAAGAGGTTAAGCATCAAGTCAAGTACGGCAAGCTTCCTGAGGTTACTTGGGGTGAGGTTGTCGAGCGCTACCTTAAGACTGTGATAGCGATTAAAAAGAGTACGTCTGACAAGAGTAAGAATAGCACTGTTAGTCGCCTAGACTCTGCGACAGCTTATATAGGTGAGGATACATTTGTATCAGATATTACCTCAGCTTCAATTCATGAGTATCGTGATGGTCTGTTGATGGGGAAGTATAGTACGAGTGGTGGTGCGCTGAAGACTGGAAGTGTAGGGCGCATCTTAGACGATGTTAGGGCCATACTTACGAAGTGCCATGAGGAATGGGGCTATTTGAATAAGCCTGTAAAGGTCAAGAGTCCCAAGAAGGATGAGGGGCGAGATAGAGAGATGAGTAAGGATGAGGAGGCGAGGTTAATGCAGCATCTGGCTCCCCACTTAAAAGACTTTCTCATCTTTGTGGTTAACACTGGTGCTCGTAAGAGCGAAGCATTGCAACTGACATGGCGCGATGTTCATCTTGAGCATGGCACCCCACACGTGGTTTTGAAATTGACAAAAACAGATCAGCCCAGAACCATCCCGCTCCCTCTCAAAGCTATCGCAATGCTGAAGCAGCGTATTGAAAGTGCAGAGGAAGCGGAAATCTTCGGTGAAGACCTGAACGTGCTTACATACCAAGGTGAGAGTTTGGCTGACCCAAAGAAGGGTTGGAAAAGTGCATGTAAGAAGGCTGAAGTGAAGGACCTTACAATGCACGATATTCGACATACTTACGCATGTAGGATGGTTAGAGAGGGGGTAAGTATACCCCAGCTTCAGATGTTGTTAGGGCATAAGAGTGTGCGGATGACGATGCGATATGCTCGTTTAGTTCCTGAAGATATTATGGATGTAGGCAGTCTTCTAGACTAGGCAATGGCAGCATTCATTCTATCTCTGAAAGATAACTTGCTGCTATTTGTCTTGGCGCTGTGAAGCTTGGCTTTTTGCGTGTTGATAAGGTGAGGTTTTAAGGCTGCTGTCATTGGTTCTTGGCGCTGGCTTGCTATATAGGCCTCAATGTCACTCATAAGGTATCTGGTAGAGCGGCCCAGTTTGATTTTGGGTAGGCTCATACGGTCTATAGTTCGAGTGCTGACTTTTAGATGTTCAGCGGCATCTTCACGGGTTATCATCATTGATGTCATATGGTTCTCCTGATGTATAAACAGAAAAAGCCCCACTCAATGATGAGTAGGGCCTTCTTTTGTGCTGGGTTTTGGTGCTGGGTTACTTAGTTTGTAAAAGCATGTTTGCCTGTTTGAAGATGTCGGCTCCCAGCTTGCGAACTAGCTCGATTTGCTCCAGCGTCACTTGCTCTATGTCTGCTATCCTGCCTTTGTATTCAGAGGCTTCTTGAAGTAGGGAGAGGGTTACAGATGTGAAGGATTCGCATTCTTCAATAAGTCTGTCAATGAGCATTTAAAACTGACCCCCTATTGGCATTTAAAAGTGACCCACCAAATCCATTGTTAAAGCAGGCCATTTTCCGATCAATCTTATGCATTTCGAGCCATTAAAGGTGGTGCAAAAGTAGGCCAGTGTGCTTGGCACATGTTTTAACAGGGTGGGGCATGCCCCACCCTGTTAAAATGGCTTTTGTAAATTGGTGTAGAGAAGCTATTCAGGTGGCGGGTTTTCCTGCCGCCTTTTGCTCTGAGCAAAGCGGAAGGAGCTGTTGCCGGTCTCGATGATGGAACAATGATGGGTCACCCTGTCGAGCAGTGCGGTGGTCATCTTGGCGTCACCAAACACGGATACCCATTCGCCAAACTCTAGGTTTGTGGTGATGATAACACTGGTCTGCTCGTAGAGCTTGCTGATCAGGTGGAACAGCAGTGCACCACCAGACTTCGGGAAGGGAATATAGCCCAGCTCATCAATAATCACGCAGTCTGTTTGACTAAGACTTCGGATAATCTTGCCCGTATTGCCGTCAGCTTGCTCTTTGATCAATGCATTGATGAGATCAACAGCATTATAAAAGCGTGCCTTTTTGCCTTGTGTAATCAGGGCTGCGCCCAAGGCAATAGCCATATGGGTTTTGCCCGTACCGGTGCCGCCGACCATGATTAGATTATGAGCATCCTTGGTAAACTGCCCCGTGCACAGTTGCTCAATCTCAGCTTTTTTAACGGCTGATACCCCGTAGTCAAAGGTAGCGAAGTCCTTGTGGTGAGGGAAGCGTGCAATGCGCATTTGGTAAGTGATGGAGCGCACCTGCCTCTCGGTTACTTCGGCCTCGATCAACTGCTGGAGGGCGGTGGTGAGCTTCGGCGGTGTCTTTGCCGACAAAAGCGCCTTGGCCTGTTCTGCCATGCCGTGCAGGCGCAGCTTGGCTAGGCCATCAACAAGAGCATTCATAGCCTAACCTCCTGTGTACTATAGAGCCGCTCATAGCGTTTGCAGTCAGCTTGTGGCGGCATCTGCAATATTGGATAATGCTGCGTGTCAGGCAGTGGATCAATCAGCGGCTCCACAAGCTGGTTGATCAGATTAATGATAGCGGGCAAGCGTATGGTCTTTTGTTCAACGGCCAATTCGCAGGCGATAGAGACCGTCTCCAGCCCGTGCTCTTGCACCAATAACAGCAGGTCAACAAAGTCGCGGTCACCGCCCGTGTAGGCCATATAGCGCTCTTTGATGGCGCTCATCGCAGTAGGCAGTTGCCATTCAATAAAAGGCGCGCCATCACGCAGGGCACCAGGCTTGCGCGTGAGCAGCGGTACATAGTGCCAAGGTTCGAAGTAGCTGATGTTTTTGGTAAAGTGTCGCTGATGTTCCGCAATGACCTCATGGCCTGAGACCAGAACAATCCGCTCCGCGTAAGCCCGAAGCGAGACAGCGCAGCCTGCATAGTCCGCAGGAACACTATAACGATTGTTGTCATATTGAACGAGGCAGGTGGAGCGTACCCGCAGGGCTTTCTCAACGTAGCCATCAAAGGCTTGCCCTAGAGGCCTCAACTCAGCTTGTTCACGCTCATAAATCTCATCAATGGTCTGGTCTTGCTTGTCGGGGTGGCGGCGGGATCCCAATTCGTTACAGCGCAGGGCAAGCCAATCGTTTAAACTCTCCAGGTCATCAAAGCTAATCTTTGGTGTGAACAGTTGGCGGCGAATATCTTGAACTTGCCGCTCAACTTGCCCTTTCTCCCAGCCTGCTGCGGGCGTGCAGGCGACAGGCTCGATCACATAATGGTTCATCAGCGCGAGAAAACGCGGATGGAAGGTCCTGTCTTTTGAGCGTGAGACAAAGGTCACCATCGTCTTGGGGTTATCAATAATAACCCGGCGCGGCACGCCGCCATAAAAAGCCAAGGCCTTTACAAAAGCCGCTAGAACCATCTCTTGGCATTCATTGGGATAGGCGACGATAAAAGCTTTGCGGCTGTGGCTCAGCCTAAAGTGCGCCACCT
>CBFDBT010000212.1:0-4266 GCA_965603115.1 uncultured Alphaproteobacteria bacterium | reverse complement strand
GTGAAAAACGGTTATGATGTTTACGAAAGTCGTAGATTTGTAACTGGTACCGCACCTGATGGTCGTCCAATTTATGATAATACTGATACAGATGCTGATGGCGGTCCTTTCTGTGACACCTTCTTTAACTGTGGTGATTACATTGTGACCAACACCAGTGAGGGCAGCAGCAAGGTTGTTTCCTTTGATATTGCTAAAGATTGGGAAACTGAATACGGCGCTTATTCTATGGCACTTGGCTATACATACCAAGATGTTAAAGATACGCGGTCATACAACCGCTTCATTAACTTTGAGAGCCTTTCATTCGACCCTCAAAGTGATTTCAATAACCCATCTCTTTCAACATCTAAGTTTGAAGTTCCACACCGGATCACTGCCCAATTCAGTTGGGAAAAAGAGATATTTGGTGAAAATAAAACTCAGTTGAGCTTTGTTTACACGGGTCGCTCTGGCCGTAACTTCAGTTATGTCTTCCGTCCAAATGAAGGCATCGAAACTGCTGGCCTTTGGGGTGGTAACAACCTCGCTGATGGTCGTTCAGCTGATACAGAAGGCGGAAACTCTTTCTATGTTCCAACTGGTGTTGATGATCCGATCGTAACAGGTGATGCTGGTTTCTTGAGCAGTCTCGATGGTGTTATTAGCGCTGACGATTGCCTGAGTGAAGCTCGTGGAACTATCATTGCGCGTAACGCCTGTCGCACTGGCTGGGTTAGCCGCGTGAACATGCGTTTACTTCAAGAAGTTGAAGTGATGGAGGGTCACAAGGTTGAGTTTATTTTGGATATCGAAAATCTTGGTAATCTGATTAATAGTGATTGGGGCCGCTTAGATGCGATATTCCAGCCATCAAATGTGCCACTTGCTAATGTAGCACTGAGTGGTGATGGCTCGCAGTATGTTTACAGCGGACTTGGTGGCGCAACAACAGCCACTGGAGCAGTGCCTAACGTTGCTCGTATCCCATCAGCATATAAAATTCAGTTTGGAATGCGCTACAAATTCTAAGCTGAATAGCAAATTGAGAAAAGGGTGGCTTTGGCCGCCCTTTTTTTATGGCGTAATTGCATGCTCAACCCGTCGCAGTCTAGCGTCGGTCTATCGCATAGCACTCTGTCGGCTTTATAAATATATTGCTCTAGTATGGGGGATAGCATAGGGTGCAGGCATATTTAACATATGAGGGCTAATCATGATTTCGAAGAATTTTTATAAAGCGTCAGCCATGCTAGTGTCTGGTGTTTTTCTGCTAGCAGCCTGCGAGAAGCCAGCGGTAGATCAAAAAGTATCTGGCGATGTCCCTGTCATTAGTGCAGAAAACATTAAAACACATGTCACATTCCTAGCAGACGATGCTTTGGGTGGCCGTGATACAGGGTCCAAAGAATATCAAATTGCGGCTAATTATGTTGCCGCTCAGTACAAGCTACTTGGCTTGGAACCTGCGGGTGAAAATGGCGGATACTTTCAAACAGTGAATTTCTCGAAAAGCTCAATAGACCAAGTGGCCACTACGGTTTCTATGACAAAAGATGGAAAAACAACAGCTTTGAATATGGGGGTTGATTTTCATATGATAGCAGACAAGAGCAATCTAGAAAATCTGGCAAGTGGTGAGGTTATCTTTGTTGGGCATGGCATCAGTGCAGCTGACGCGGGTCATGATGATTTCGCAGGTATTGATGTAGAGGGTAAAATTCTTGCTCGATTGCAAGGCGCGCCCGAGAATGCATCTGAAGCCGTAAAGTCCGCAGCGCTTGATAAAAAGCTGCACGGTGCTGTTGGTGCAATTACACTTTACACTCCAGAGAAAGATAAAGCGCAGCCATTTAAGGCAATTGGAAAGTATTTTCTCAGAGAATCTTTTAATTGGGTTGCTCCTGAGGATGCAGAGGTAGAAAAATCTGAAGGTATTAATGCCTTCATGAGTCCTGAGATGGGTGAAGCCTTGCTTGGGGGTGTTGGCCTTACCTTTGAACAAGCTATTGAGGCTGCATCAGCGGGCGATATTGTTGGTGTACCCCTTGGCGTTTCACTCTTTATGAAGCAGGTTACAAAGGTGAGCGATCCAGTAAGTAGCCCGAATGTTGCGGGTGTACTAAAAGGATCAGACCCTAGCCTGAGTGACCAGTATGTTATTATTTCAGCGCATCTCGACCATGTTGGAACCTGTCCCCATCGTGAAAATGATACAGCCGATGCTGAGGATAACATTTGTAATGGGGCACTGGATAATGCCTCTGGTATTGCGACAATGATTGAAGCCGCACGGGCCTTTGTTGACAGTGGCAAAACACCGCGTCGCTCGCTTATGTTCCTTGCTGTAACGGCGGAAGAAAAGGGTTTGCTTGGCGCTGAATATTTTGCCCATTACCCAACAGTGGATAAGAAAAATATTGTTGCTAATGTTAACTTGGACATGCCTGTTCTTCTTTATGACTTTGCGGATGTTGTTGCTTTTGGTGGGGAACATTCCACGATGGGTGAAATTGCAGCGCGTGCAACAGCACGTATCGGTATGTCAGTGGCTGAAGACCCGATGCCAGAAGAGGGATTGTTTACCCGCTCTGACCATTATCGATTTGTTCAGCAAGGCATCCCTTCAATATTTTTAATGTCTGGCCCTACTGAAGTTGGTGAAACTGAAGCCGATGTGAAAGAGCGCAATGGTTATAAAACTTTCTATAAGTTTTTGCAGACAAATTACCACAGCCCTGCTGATGACCTTAATCAGCCCCTTAATTGGGATGCCGCTGCGAAATTCTCTCTTGTTAACTATCTGATCATGGATGAGATAGCCAATGCAGACGTTGAGCCTCGTTGGTATGAGGGCAATGGGTTTGGTGATAAATTTGCGCCTGATGCGCCGCGTGCTCCACTATTGGGAACACAAGAAACACCACAAGAGGAAGCCTCTGCTACAGAATAACTTTATAGCAAAAAAGTAAAGATATTTTCGGCCTGCCATTATTTGGTGGGCCGATTATTTTTAAAGATGTTTGTTGAATATTAAGGATGGATAGCGCATAAAAGCCTGATAAATTTAGATGAATATCATCTTCAATTTGCTTGATTGCAGGATATTCATCCCTTGCCCTAAGGATACAACATGTCGATTTCCTCATTCTATCAGTCTCATGGCGAAGAAAAGTCTCCGCTTGCTCTTGTTAAAACAGAGTTACTTTCAGGCCTTACTGTTGCGCTGGCTCTTGTGCCCGAGGCAGTAGCTTTCGCGTTTGTTGCAGGAGTGAACCCGCTTGTAGGTCTATATGCGGCTTTTATGGTGGGTTTGATCACATCTCTCATCGGTGGGCGCCCGGGCATGGTCTCTGGCGCAACAGGCGCGCTGGCTGTTGTGATGGTCGCTCTAGTGGCGGGGCACGGTGTTGAATATCTATTTGCCACTGTTGTCTTGATGGGAATATTACAAATACTCGCGGGTGTTTTCAGGCTGGGGAAGTTTATTCGCATGGTGCCTTACCCTGTGATGCTAGGTTTTGTAAATGGTCTGGCCATCGTTATTTTTCTGGCGCAAATTGGGCAGTTTCAAGTGAATGGTGAGTGGTTGGAAAGCCCTCAGCTGATGCTCATGCTGGGACTGGTTGCGCTTACTATGGCTATTATTTATGGCACATCAAAGCTCACCTCAGCTATTCCGGCTCCGCTTGTTGGCATCGGGGTTGTTTCCTTACTGGTAATAGGCTTTAACTTGGATGTTCGCTCTGTTGGCGATTTGGCTTCTATTAAAGGTGGTTTCCCTGAGTTTCATATTCCTATGGTCCCGCTTAACTTTGAAACGATTGAAATTATATTCCCTTATGCCCTCATTCTTGCTGCTATTGGCCTCATTGAAAGCTTGCTAACGCTAAACCTTGTTGCCGAGCTTACCGAGACAAGGGGCGGGGCGAGTAAAGAGTGTGTGGCTCAGGGTACTGCTAATATCGTAACCGGTTTTATTGGCGGCATGGGTGGTTGCGCCATGATTGGCCAAAGCATGATTAACGTGACATCAGGCGGGCGCACACGATTGTCTTCAGGCTCTGCCGCTATCTTTTTGCTTATGTTCATTATGTTTGCATCTTCCCTAATAGAACAAATACCGCTTGCCGCTCTGGTTGGTGTGATGTTTATGGTGGTCATTGGTACATTTGCTTGGTCTAGTCTGCGTATTATGCACAAAATACCTCCGTCTGACGCTTTCGTGCTGGTTCTTGTATCCGCTGTTACGGTCTACAGTGATCTTGCGGTAGCTGTTGTGGTTGG
>CBFDBT010000211.1:0-4310 GCA_965603115.1 uncultured Alphaproteobacteria bacterium | reverse complement strand
CATAACATAGGGCCCCGGTGGTACGCCCCACACGGCTAGAGTTTGCCCAAGGTCTTCATCGTGGCGCTCTAAACCCATTTTTTTGGCTGGATCAAATAAGCCCGCAATGCCAACGGTTGAGTTCACTAAAAAACGAGCCGTTGTGTGGCCTGCCTCAGCAAAGTCAAGCTGCAGTATTTCATTAATGGCAGTCCATGGCTCCATCAGATTACGGAGGAGGTTGGTAATACCTTTGCGCGCTGGCTTGGGCATCACTTTTCGATAGCCGCTAGAGATGGGCCGCATCATATATCGATCCAAAACCCGGTTGGCTTTAAAGTTAAATTCATTGATGTCTTTAAAAGGATCTTCAGCAGGGGCTGTTATACGTGTTGGCACATTTTCAGAGCCAACCGTCGAGCAAGCAGCAAGACTGACTAGAGAAATACCAATAATTAAATTTTTAAAAATAGTCCCCATATTTGGCATAAATAATCCTGAAAGAACTTATAGTGTTCTTCTCTTATGTTAAAAGTTAATATTTTCGTACCCTTCCTTGTAGGGATGAGCAAGCGCAATATACAAAAATGTCACTAATATTATATTTATCTTTACAATTTATAGATATAAAGATATGTTTATATCTATAAATTAACTATTGCAGAAAAAGGCATTAGGATGGATGAATTATTAGGGGCATTAAAAGGTGCGGCTGAAGCCACGCGCTTGAGAATCATTGTGTTGCTCGGACGCGGTGAGCTCACGGTTTCTGAATTGACGGAGATATTGGGCCAGAGCCAGCCACGTGTTTCGCGACATCTCAAGCTTCTAGTGGAAGCCCGTTTGCTCACAAGATTTAGGGAAGGGGCTTGGGTTTTTTACCGTCTAGTTGATCAAGGGTCCGTTCAAAAGTTGCTTTCAGTTATTATTGAAATGATTCCAACTGATAATCCTGAGTATATACGAGACATAGAGCGCCTTGATATCATTCGCCAAGACCGCGCCAAAGTGGCTGGTGATTATTTTGCTAAAAATGCTGGTGACTGGGATAAGACGCGCGCCTTATATGTGGGGGAAGAGATTGTGGAAAGTGCTCTCCTTGAAATGTTAGGTGGCCGTAAAATCGATACAATGATTGATGTTGGAACGGGGACCGGGCGCATGCTCGAGATTTTTTCACCGTCGATCATAGCGGGCCTTGGTGTAGATTTAAGTCTGGATATGTTGACTATGGCGCGCTCCAATCTAAGTGATAAAGGCATTAACAATTGTCAGGTTAGGCTGGGCGACATGTATGATCTCCCCGTTTTGGGAAGCTCTCAGGACTTGGCGGTTATTCATCAAGTATTACATTTTGCTGATGATCCTGCGCGGGCTGTAAGAGAAGTGTCTAGGGTGCTGAAGAAAGAAGGCGAAGTGTTTCTAGTTGATTTTGCGCCTCATGATCAGGAGTTTTTGCGCGAAGAACACGCCCATAGACGTTTGGGTTTTAGTAATCAAGAGGTTGCTGCTTGGTCTGAGGCTGCTGGTTTGAGTGTTGAAGAAAGTCGAATACTCGACGGTGGAAAATTAAATATATCAATATGGCGTCTTAAAAAGCCCCAGCAATAAAGCGAGACGAAGATGAGTTACAATACAAGAAATTTGGGCAGTGGGCCTACTTTATTTTCCCCTGTGGAAGAGCCGGTGAATGTGTCTTTTGAGTTTTTCCCGCCCAAAACAGAAAAAATGGAAGAGACGCTTTGGGCTTCGATTAAAAAGCTGGAAGGCTTAAACCCCAAGTTTGTTTCCGTCACTTATGGTGCTGGTGGTGGAACGCGCGAGCGTACACACAATACGGTTAAGCGTATTTTGAATGAAACGAACATGACCCCTGCCGCTCACCTTACCTGTGTTGGAGCAAGTAAGGCTGAGGTCAATGAAGTTGCTCAAAATTATTGGGACAGTGGTGTGCGCCATATCGTGGCGCTGAGAGGCGATGCGCCTGATATGAATGTGGGCTATCAACCCCATAGCGATGGGTATTTAAATGCTGCTGATCTTGTTGAAGGTCTCAAGAATATTGGTGATTTCGATATTTCAGTCGCCGCTTATCCTGAAATGCACCCTGATAGCCAAACCCTTGCAGCTGACCTTGAAAACCTTAAAAGAAAAGTAGATGCCGGTGCTAACCGCGCTATTACGCAGTTCTTTTTTGAACCGGAGCAATATTTTCGATTTTTGGACCACTGCCAGTCCTATGGTATCAATGTGCCAATAATTCCAGGCATATTGCCCGTGACAAACTTTAAAACACTAAAGAATTTTGCCGGTGCTACGGGTGCCTCTATTCCAGCGTGGATGGCTGATCTGTTTGAAGGATTGGACGACCGCCCGGAAACCCGCGCACATGTGGCCGCAACAGTGGCGAGTGAAACATGCAGGCGGCTTTATGATGGGGGCGTTCGAGACTTTCATTTTTACACATTAAACCGCTCTGACCTGACATATTCAATATGTCATATGCTGGGTATTCGTCCTACACCTCAAGGAGAGGCATGATGTCACTTGAATCCTTAAAAAAGGCACTTGGCGAGCGAATTTTGGTGCTCGATGGTGCTATGGGTACGATGATTCAACTGCGAAAGCTTGAAGAAGAAGATTATAGGGGTGAGCGATTTGCACGCATCAACCAAGATGTGAAAGGTAATAATGATTTGCTTTGTCTTACCCAGCCTGAGCTTATACGTGAAATTCATGGCGAATTTTTAGACGCTGGGGCTGATATTATTGAGACCAACAGTTTTAATGCCACAAGTATTTCTATGGCCGATTATGCCATGGAATCACTCGTTACCGAGATAAATGTGGCATCTGCTAAAATTGCGCGCTCAGTTGCTGATGAATGGACGAAAAAAACACCCAATAAACCACGCTATGTTGCAGGGTCGATGGGGCCGACCAGTAAGACACTATCCATTAGTCCAGATGTAAATAATCCGGGATATAGGGAGGTCACCTTTGATCAGGTTCGTGACAGTTATAAAGAACAAGCGCGAGGCTTAATTAAAGGCGGCGTTGATTTAATATTGATTGAAACCATTTTTGATACGCTTAATTCCAAAGCCTGTATTATTGCCGTTGAGGAAGTTTTTGATGAGTGCGGCATAACACTCCCAATTATGCTCAGTTGTACTGTTACAGATATGTCGGGTCGCAATCTCTCTGGCCAAACAATTGAAGCTTTTTGGTATAGCGTACGCCATGCGCGCCCGCTAACAGTTGGAATGAATTGTGCTTTTGGCGCAGAACATTTGCGTCCTCATGCCGTAGACCTTTCTGCTGTGGCTGAGACCAATGTTTGCATATATCCTAATGCTGGATTGCCCAATGAAATGGGTGAATATGATGAAACAGCTGAAGAAATGGCTGGTCAAATCAAAGAATGGGCCGAAGAAGGTTTGCTCAATGTTGTAGGCGGGTGTTGCGGTACACGGCCAGAACACATCAAAGCAATCGTTGAGGCTGTGGCAGGTGTTGCGCCGCGTAAAATCCCTCAAGACAACCATGCAATGCGTTTAGCTGGTCTAGAGCCGCTCGTTATTGTGAACACGTAATTAGAGTGAAAAAAATGAATAAACCCATTGCCCAATTCATTAATGTCGGCGAACGCACCAATGTTGCCGGTTCAGCAAAATTCAAAAAGCTTGTTTATGATGGTGATTATGACACAGCGCTTTCTATTGCCCGTCAACAGGTTGAAAATGGCGCTCAGGTTATTGATATCAACATGGATGATGCCATGCTTGATGCTAAAGAAGCGATGGTAACATTTCTCAATTTAATAGCAGCCGAGCCCGATATCTCGCGCGTGCCTATTATGATAGATAGCTCCAAGTGGGAGGTTATTGAAGCTGGTCTGAAGTGTGTTCAGGGTAAAGCTATAGTCAACAGTATTTCAATGAAAGAAGGCAAAGAACCTTTTGTTGAGCAGGCCAAGAAAGTGCGGCGCTATGGTGCTGCCGTTGTTGTCATGGCCTTCGATGAGCAAGGTCAGGCTGATACTATTGAACGCAAATATGATATTTGTAAAAAGTCCTATGATATTTTGGTGGATGATGTTGGTTTTCCACCCGAGGATATTATCTTTGACCCCAATATCTTCGCTGTAGCAACGGGAATTGAAGAGCATAATCCGTATGGTCTTAATTTCATTGAAGCGACACGCATGATCAAAAAAGATATGCCTTATGCTAAAGTGTCTTGTTGTGTGTCCAATGTTTCATTTTCTTTCAGAGGCAATAACCCGCTGCGAGAAGTGATGCATTCCGTCTTTTTGTTTCATGCCATAA
>CBFDBT010000210.1:0-4311 GCA_965603115.1 uncultured Alphaproteobacteria bacterium | reverse complement strand
TGACCCCCATCATACGTCTTGTCAAGTAAAGCATGTTAATTTATGCCTGATTTCTAATTGCTTTACATTATAAAAAGTAAAATGACTAAATGCAATTGTCTGATTAAATGGTTAATAAATTCTAAATGGTGACTTAAATGCTCCTTAATCAAGAAAAAGCACAGCTCTACTTTAATCGTATGCTAACCATTCGATACACAGAAGAAGCTTTGGGGATAGCGTGGCAAGAAGGTTTAGTGCCTGGCATGCTGCATCTGGCGAGTGGCCATGAAGCTGTTTGTGTTGGGGTAGCTAGCCAGTTGGATAAGAAGCTGGATCAGGTCACGGCATCACACCGCGGGCACGGTGCGGCCATTGCTATGGGGGTGCCGCTAGCCCCCATGATTGCTGAGATTTTGGGGCTTGATGGCCTAAATTGTGGTTTTGGGGGAACCCAACACTTGGCGGCACCACAGCATGGCTTTTTAACCGCAAATGGCATTGTTGGCGGGCAGGTTCCGCTCGCAGCTGGCGCAGCGCTAAGCGCTAAAGTGCAATCAACTGGTGGTATCGCGGTTGCCTTTATGGGGGATGGCGCCATCAATCAGGGCGTTGTTTTAGAGACACTAAATTTAGCAAAAATATTGTCTTTACCGCTTTTGTTTGTGGTTGAGGATAATGGTATCGGTGCGACAATTGGCAGCGGCTATTCGACCGCTGGAAAAATTGAAGGCCGCGCCCATGCAGCTGATATACAGTCTTATTGTGTGGATGGGGCCGATATATTGGCAGTTGTTGAAGTTGCGACTCAGGCTGTGTCGCAGGTGAGGTCTGGTTCTGGGCCTGCAATGATTGTTGCACGTGTTAAACGACTCGATGGTCATTATTATTCAGACCCACAAAACTATAGAAGCGCGCAAGAGCTTAAAGATGCTCATGAGCATCACGACCCGATAGAGCGTTTGTCAGCAATGATGATGACTATGGGTTGGAGTGTAGAGGAGCGCAGCAAGGTAGAGCAACAGGTTAAGCTTGCTGTGGATCGAGCTTTAGAAAAAGCCAAATTAATACCAAAATCTGATCCCAGACTTCTGGAGAGCAAGGTTTATGGGGGCGCTACAGCATGACAGTTATGACGATGCAAAAATCTTTGAATGTAACCCTGCACCGCATGATGCATAAGGATAGTTCCATTATCTTGTTTGGCGAAGACGTGGTTGGCGGCAGCGGTTTGGAAGATGGGCAGGCTTTGGGCGGCATGTTTGGTGTATCAGCTGGCCTTAGAGAGGTTTTCGGAGACAGGCGGGTTTTCGATACACCGATTAGCGAGGCATCTTTCGTTGGCATGGCAACCGGAGCGGCTATGTCTGGGCTGCGGCCCATCGTGGAACTTATGTTTTGTGATTTTATGGGAGTATGTTTTGATCAAATTATGAATCAAGCCGCTAAAGCCCGCTTTATGTCGGGTGGAACAAATAAAGTGCCCATGGTTATACGCGCGACTATGGGCGCGGGTGATGGGTCTGCTGCGGTGCACTCTCAGTCCCTTGGGCATTTGCCAGCGAGCATTGCCGGGCTTTATGTGGCGATGCCAGCAACAGCAAGAGACGCTGCTTCGCTGCTTCAGGCTGCTATAGCCTGTGATGACCCTGTTATTTTCTTGGAGCACAAGGGGCTTTATGATTTAGAAGAAGACGTGCCAGACAACTTAATGCCAGCGCCCTTAGGCAAAGGCCGCATCGTGATGGCTGGCAGTGATGTGACTATTGTTGCTTTTTCAGCAATGGTACATAAAGCTGAGACTGTGGCGCACAAAGTTGCGAAAAGCGGTATAACCATTGACCTTATCGACCCCCGTTGGGCCTCCCCCCTTGATATAGATCTTATTTTGGCAAGTGTTGAGCGCACAGGGCGTCTTATAGTGGTTGATGAGGGTGCGGCACACGCTGGTTTGGCGGCTGAAGTGATCGCACAAGTGGCGCGTCATGGGTTTCATCATTTACACTGTGCCCCTATAGCTGTAACACCCCCGCACACCCCCGTTCCTTATGCGGAAAATTTAGAAAAAGCGTGGCTGCCAAATGAAGATGACATTGAAGCAGCAATTCACACCATTATAAATGCTGTTTAAACACAGTAAAAACAAGGTGTTATATGACTAGAATAAAAATTTGGGATTTTGCGATAAGGGTATTTCATTGGGCGCTGGTTGTGGCCTTTACAATGAGTAGCTACTCGGCCTTTCAAGATAAAGTCCTGACAGGTTATGATGAAATGCACCTTAACGCGGGCCTTGCCATTTTGATTTTAGCAACCAGCCGGTTGATTTGGGGCTTTGTTGGCTCAAGCAGCGCTCTTTTTACCTCATTTGCGCGCGGACCTCGCAAAGTGTTCGAATATGTCAGGTCTATTAGAGGCTCTAAGCGCTATGAGTATATAGGTCACAATCCTCTCGGGGGTTGGTTTGTCATCATCATCATCATTGCTCTCATTGTACAAGCGTCAATGGGGCTTTATTCCAGCGATGACATTTTGTTCGAGGGACCATTTGCGTCGTCAGTGAGCCAGCAACTGTCCAGCCAAATTACTGGATACCACAAATCACTCGGCATCGCTTTGATGGTGCTAGCCTGCATCCACATTGCATCAGTGATTCTTTATTCTTTTGTCAAGGGTGTTGAATTAATCAAGCCAATGGTCACTGGTTATAAAGTTGTATCAGACGACTTAATGGCCGGCAAAGACATGGATAAAGATCTAATGCAGCGCAGTCCATGGTGGGCGCTTATACTGTTTTTGATCGTTGGGTATATTTGGTGTTCAAGTGTCTTTTAGAGGGTGAAAGTATGATAACCCTCTAAGGGGCGTCACTTATCTTCTTTGCGATACTCATCATGACAGGATTTGCAGTTTTTAGTGGCCTTTTTAAAAGCTAGAATATTCGCTTTCATAGCCCCTTCTTTGGCTACTATGGCTAAGTTCTGCGCATCAGCATTAAAAGCAGCCATACGCTTGCTAAAATCTGACCAGTTTTCCCAAATGTTATCTTTTGCAGTGGTTTTACCTTCAAGAGAACGGGTGTCGAGTGCAAAAGCCTTTGTTGCTATGGAACTTGCGTTAGCCATGGAACTGGCTAGTGCCGGAAACTGACTCTGGTCAGCAACATCCCCTTTAATGATATCACGCATACCCAGTAAGGAATATTTCACAATTTCCATAACGTTTTGACGGTGCTGCAGCTTTGGGTTCTCTTTAGCGTCGTCTAGACCAAGTGAGGGTACGGTTGCAATCAAAGAAGCCGCAAGTAAACCAATGAATATTTTGCCCTTAGTCATTTGAATATAAGATGTCTTATTTGAACGCATGATGTTGCTTCCTGTTGAGGGTTACATGAAAAAGGGGCCTGTAAGCCCCTTCTAGTGCCTTGTTATGAGGCTTATAATTACCGTGAGTTCATAGAGGGTCTAACACGGCGGTCTCTGCGAATAGGCTGCGCTTGATAAGCTTCTGCACAATGATTAGCGCAGTAGGGCATGCTAACCTCAGAAGGTTTGCCACAAAAATGAAAGTCATCATCGCCCGGATGTCCAAGTGGCCATTTACACATGCGCTCGGTGAGATCAAGCAGGCCGATCATTTTTTTATCGGCAACCTTGGCTTTTTTCTTAGGTGCGCGCGCCTTTTTGGTGCCATCTGTTTTAACGGGCGAAGGTCGGGACTTTAATTCAAGCCTGTGGGCTTTACCGATGACAGCGTTACGCGTGACGCCTTCACCAAGTTCTGTTGCTATTTGGCTGGCAGTTAATCCTGCGTCCCATAGTTTGCGCAATACGCTAATGCGTTCATCGGTCCATGACATAGTGATATTCCTTAAGTTGAGGATCGGATAAGCCGCAGTCCTCATAAAATTTTCTGTTATTATTATAGCCTTTTACCATGAACAACAACAGGAATCATGGAGGCTATATGTCACTATTTGGTGATAGTTTCAATTATTAACTGTTTTTAGATTCATTTTGATGGTTTATAGGAAGCTTAGAAATTGAGTTTTAAGAGTGAGTGACGATACTATGACACTGGACAGCAAGCAGAGTGACCAACAAATAACCCGCCGCATCGGTCGCATTAATACGGTCGGACTGTTAACCCTATGTAGCAAAGAAACCCGTCGATTTATGAAGGTGTGGATGCAAACATTAGCAGCGCCTGCTATTACGACGGTACTTTTTATGGTTATATTCACCCTCGCTTTTCGCGGACGAGGTCCAATGTTGGACGGTATCACATATGCCACTGTTTTGGCGCCAGGCCTTATTGTGATGGCAATTCTAC
>CBFDBT010000209.1:0-4344 GCA_965603115.1 uncultured Alphaproteobacteria bacterium | reverse complement strand
CCCTGCCATACCAACATCACCTGTAACCCGTGGATGGTCACTATCGTAACCACGGTGGGTCGCTAGATCAAAAGCAACAGAAAGACCCTTTTGACCCGCAGCCAAATTGCGACGGTAAAAAGCATTGGAGGCTTCAGCTGTGGAAAATCCTGCATATTGCCGGATCGTCCAGGGACGTGTGACATACATGGTTGGATAGGGCCCGCGCAAAAATGGTGCTATGCCAGGAAGCGTATTTAGAAAGTCCAAGTTATTTATATCATTACTGGTATATTTACTTTTAATATCAATAGATTCTGGCGTTTTCCAAATGTTTTGCTTTATCTCAGTGTCGGTGGAAACATCGCTAAATTCAATCTGTGTAAAATCAGGAATAGCACTCATGACTTATCTCCAAGCAAAGTCATCGCCCTTTGCAAAATACTTAAAACATCTGATCCCATGAAAATGAAATCTGTCACACCAGAGCCTGCAAGAGCTTTTGCATTTGTAGGTCGCCCTGCTATATATATTTGCTTGCATCCCGCATCTTTTAGCGCGGTGACAATGACCTCGCCTTCGTTTTCGTAGAGCGCATCCGAGCCACAGATAACAGCCATATCCGACTTACTATCAGCAAAGGCCTTCACGAGAGCAGCCGCATCGTCAGAACCATCACTTCCGCGCGCCTCAATACCGCCGGCCTCAAAGAAATTTTTGCAAACATAGCTCGGGCCGTATGCTCAGCGACACTGCCTAAGTTTGCCAAAAAGACACTTGGTCGCGCACCCTTTTCGGACAACACTTTATCGCTGAAGGACCTGAGCGCCTCAAAATCTTCGGCACTACGGTGAAATATAAGCGGCTCCAAACTCTCTCCGGCTGGTTTAATGTCCTCGACAAAGGCTGGCATATCCCCTGCCTCTGGCATTTTCTCATGAATATTAGGGAACTCAGATACGCCAGTAAGCGGCTCTTGGCGGTTATCGAGCTTTATTTTACGCCTACGCCATGCCTCAGTGAGCTTGGCAGATAGAGCGCCAGACATTAGACAAGCTTCAAAACCATCGCCCACCTCAAATTTTTGAAATTCTTCCCATGCCTTAGCTGTCAGGTCTGTAGTGATCGTCTCAAAAGCATAGGCCCCAGCAGTAGGGTCAGCCACTTGAGACAAATAGCTCTCTTCTTGCAAGATAACCTGAATATTGCGGGCAATACGACGAGAAAACCTCGTTGGCAGGCCAAGCATGGTATCAAAGGGCAAGATAGCAATACTATCAGCCCCGCCGACACCGGCTGCAAAGCAAGCTGCAGTCCCGCGTAGAATATTAACCCAAGGGTCTCTCGCGCTCATCATGCGAGCTGCTGTGATAGCATTTATCCTCACAGATGTATCTTCCACCCCTGAGGCATGCAAAACCTTGGCCCAGAGCCTGCGCAAAGAGCGGAACTTGGCGATCGTTAAATAAATATCGGCGTCAGCTGCCATGGTAAACTCAATTTGGAGCGCAGCAGATTGTATATCCATGCCCGCTTTTTCCATCGCGCGAAGATAACGCACACCTATTGAGAGACAAGCGGCAAGCTCGACAGCCTCACTCGCCCCTGCACTATGGTATGTGTGACCCGCAACATTAAAGGTAGAAATATTGGAATATCGCTTGGCTGTCTCACTCGCTAGAATAGCAGCGGCTTCCACAGCGTTATCAAGCGAAGTAAGTAATCTGCCAGTGGCCGCTAACGTGCTTATAGGGTCCGCGCCAAGAGTGCCCTGCGCCTCATCGCCTGCCACACCGCGATCACTTAAATGATCAAGATAAGCCCTGCCAGCTGCATCAAATTCTTCGTCCGCTATCAACTGGACTGCGCACATATTCAAATGCACACCATCAAGCACGCGCTCATAACCATTAATTGGTAAGCCGGAAAACCCACCTGCAGCCATACGGAGTGAAATTGTTGTTGCTCCATGCTCCAAATCACGGAGAAAAGCGATATTAGCCTCACCAACATCAGCCCCCCAATAGGGCTGACAAATATCCCAGCCTGCTTGGTTTATTCCTATTTGCGATTCAACTCTTGCATTATCCTTAGTATAAAGAGCGTCTATGGCGATACCGTCATAACTCTGCTTTTGCATAACACTATCAAAGTCTTTACCTGCCAGCGCCTTATCGACAAGTGCAGTCCAGTCTTGATGATGGACAGCGGGAAACTCAGAAGCCAGCTTTAGGGGGGCATTACTCATTAGATATCCTTAAGGTCAGTCACGAGACATTCGTGACTTGAGAAACATTGTAAAGAGACTACTTTTTGAAAGTTTATACGTCAAGAATACTCATTACCAAAGCGTTCGAGAATAACTATAAAATTTATTAATGATCGTGTGTTTTGGAAGCTTTTAGTTTGCTTTTGCTTTTAATTCGGCCACAGGGTCGACGCATATTTTAGACCTTGGAAAAACCAAACTAACTGTTGTACCTTCACCAACAACACTATCAATTTTTAGTGTGCCACCATGCATTTCAGTGAAGGATTTTGTGAGGAATAGCCCTAGACCCACCCCTTCATGGGTAGTATCAGAACTTTTTCGCACTTGTCCAAAAGGCATCAAAACCACTTCCATGTCCTCTGGGGAAATACCAACACCAGTATCACTTACAGCGATTACTAAATTATCACCTTGCAAACTTGCTGACACAGTAATAGTCCCACCAGAAGAATATTTGATACTATTTGTCAGCAAGTTCAGAAAAATCTGTTTCATTCGAACTTCTTCAGCCAAAATCATATTAATTTCCGGTTCAATGTCAGCAGAAATAGAAACGCCAGCAGCTTGTGCTCGCTCTTCGACAATCCGCATACAAAATTCAATCGTCTCCGGCAGATTGATTTGAGTAATATTAAGATCACCTTTATTTGATAAAATACGCGAAATATCCAAAATATCATCAATAATAGTCAGCAGATGCTTGGCTGCGCCATGAATATCATCGGCATACCCTTGATACTTTGGGTTCCCTAACACGCCAAATAACTCATCCTTGAGTATCTCAGAAAAACCCATAATACCATTGAGCGGAGTCCGCAGTTCATGGCTCATATTTGCCAGAAAAGCTGTTTTTGCCTGGTTTGCATTTTCAGCGACATTCTTAGAAACAAGTAATTCACGAGTTCGATCATGCACCCTTTGTTCTAGAATTTCATTTTGATGCTTCATAAAGTTATGCGCCATCTGTACTTCTAGTAAATTCCGAACGCGCGATAATAGCTCATCCGCATCAAAAGGCTTTGTTACATAATCCCGAGCACCACTGTCTAGGGCTCTTTGGCGATAGCTTTGCTGATGCTGTGCGGTGAGAACAAGAATAGCCGGCGGATTATTTCCCGTCAGACTATTGATTTGATCCATAACACCATAGCCATCCATCTCTGGCATATCGAGATCCAATAGAATTAGGTCGCAGTCATGCTCCTTAAAAAGTGGTAATGCCTCTAGTGGGTTTTGTGTTGTAACAACATTAGTATAACCTTTTAAATTGAGAATTTTTTTCAAAAGCAACACGTTGGCAGCCTCATCGTCAACTACGAGAATACTGGCACCTCTAGGGTCAATAGTCATATCATTGCTTATTTCAACCATGAAAAATATCCCATTTCATACTGCCGAGACTAGTCCCATCCAGTGTTACTAATTATCTTTCCAATATAAAAATATTTGCCTGCCATTAAACTTCAACCATAGCCTTCTTTACTTTGCTAACCTTTTCTTCACAACCAATTACTCTTTCTAAAATTTCAGCCAATCTAAAGTTATCGGTTACAGATTTCATCAGCACGGCATTAACCCTTTCAGCATATTCAGCGGATACGTCAGAAGCTGAAAAAATTACCACCTTTGGCGGAAGCAAATGCCCTTCAATAATTTCCAGCAAGTCTAAACCTGAACCATCTGGCAGACCGATATCGAGTAAAACCAGATCAAACTCATTATCTCTCAGAGCGTCCCTAGAAGCATCAAGCGTTGTGGTCCATGTCAAATCACAATAGTCTCGCAAGATCACACTCACAACTTTATGCACGTCTGGCTCGTCCTCCACATGCAACACGCGAGGCCTTTCATTTGGGCCTGCGGCTTGCCTAATGGCATCAATCAAACGCTCAGAGTCAATAGGCTTATTTAACCAGTCCGCCACATCCACTGCTCCGCCTTGCAAACTTCTTTTGGTCTCATCAGCTTTAACAGAAACGACAACAACTGGGATATCATGGGTTGCGGCCTCTTGCCTTAACCCTTGCAAGAGGCTAATACCATCTTCTCCTGGTAAAGCTAAGTCAAGGGTAATGGCTTTATACTGCTGGGGA
>CBFDBT010000208.1:0-4435 GCA_965603115.1 uncultured Alphaproteobacteria bacterium | reverse complement strand
CATAGGGTGGGGTTCTACTTAATATAATTTAAGTTATATTATCATTTCTAGGTTTCAAGGTCAGTAGGTAGGTGGGATTATGAACGTGGTGCGTTGATTCTGATGTCAGAGATTATTGTCGTTATTCTGGTATGATTTTTAGCTGGAGTAGTTGCCCTGCTGTAGCTTGTGTAGGGAGAGGATTTGGCTCAACGTATTCTGTGTTATCTTACTAGACTAGATGAAGAGCAGCTTGCTTTAGTTTCCGGGTTTAGGCGAGGCTTCGTCTGGGTGACTTTGCTTTGTATTACAAAAGGCAAAAGCAAAAGGCAAGAACTGACGTCTTTATTCAATAAAATTTATGGATAATTATGCTTGATATAACTGGTAATGACATAAAGGATTTAAATGACAGTGACTTAAGGTCACTTATTGGGCTTCTTTGTGAAGCGGAGCTTAGTTGTAATAGTTTACCTACAGCGGGTGTTACATGGGGCGGTCATCAAAACGCAGCGGACGGTGGTATTGATGTTCGAGTCGAAGTCACAGAGGCACCGCATCAAGATAGCTATATCCCTAGAGCTGTAACATTGTTTCAGGTCAAAAAACCGGATATGCCAAGGGCTGAAATTTTAAATGAAATGAAGCCAAATGGTGAATTAAGAAAAGAGATCAAGCTTCTTGTGGGTTCAAGTGGTGCTTATATAATTATAAGCAGTCAGGGTTCTACAGCAGACTCCTCATTAAGAAATAGAGTCAACGCAATGCGTGAGGCGTTAAAGGAATTGCCTGATGCAACAAATATAAAAGTTGATTTTTATGACCGTGAGAGAATTGCTGGCTGGGTACGTTCGCATCCGGGAGTTGTGTTATGGATAAGAGAAAAATTAGGGAGACCAATTCAGGGATGGCAGTCATATGATAACTGGGCTAATTGTCCAGATGGTGTTGAAGGTAAGTATCTTTCAGATGACGATGTTCGCTTTAATAATGCCTCTGCCAGTAGTCCCGAAGGAATGTCGGGAAGTGACGGGATACAGGCTATACGTGAAATTCTTCACACATCAGCATCGTCAGTTCGTTTGACGGGGTTGTCCGGAGTTGGAAAAACGAGATTAGTACAAGCATTATTTGATGCGAGAATTGGTGATAATGCATTAAATCAGGCACAAGTTTTTTATTCTGATATTAGCGATTCACCTAATCCTTCTCCAAGAAATTTTGCTGAGCAATTAATTTCGTTACGAAGGCCTGCTATTTTGGTGGTTGATAATTGTCCACCTGAGTTGCATAGAAGTTTAAATTCTGTATGCACTGCTTCTGGTAGTTTGGTAAGTCTAATTACTGTCGAATATGATGTAAGGGAAGATCAGCCGGAAGAGACAGAAGTATTTCAGTTAGTGCCAGCGTCAGCTGAGCTAATTCAAAAAGTAATAAGCGCAAGATTTGATTATATAAACAATGTGGATGCGCGAACTATTGCAGAGTTTTCGGGAGGTAATGCACGCATAGCAATTGCTCTAGCTAAGACAATCGAGCAGGGTAAAGATATGTCTAGCTTAAAGGATAGTTATCTCCTTGATCGGCTGTTTCATCAAAGGTATGAGCAAGACAAAGGACTAATGAAGGCGGCAGAAGTTTGTTCACTTGTATATTCTTTTGATTGTAGTACTGATGAGGAGCAGGATTTGGAGTTAAATCTTCTAAGCTCGTTGGCTGGTATGTCGATAGGCCAGTTGTTTGAATATATAAGCGAGCTTAAACGACGTGAGCTTGTGCAACAACGTAATGTTTGGAGGGCTGTTTTGCCTCATGCTATTGCGAATATGTTGGCACAAAGAGCATTGGATAATATTCCTACAAACGTACTACGAAAAAAGTTTGAGAAAGGTGGATCGGATAGATTGCTAAAGTCATTTTCTAGAAGGTTAAGTTATTTACATGAAAACGACAAAGCAAAGGAAATAGCTAGTGAGTGGTTATCAGAAAATGGTATTTTGTCTGATATCGGTAACTTAAATGAATTAGGGATGAGTTTGTTTAAAAATATAGCGCCAATAGATACAGGTGCAGCTATAGACTCAATTGAGAGAGCAGCAAAGGGGGACTCATCAGCTGAGTTTCTTTCCAAAGATAATAATAATTATGTTTGTTTTACGAGACTGCTCAGATCATTAGCATATGATGAAAAGCTATTTTCTAGATGCGTAAGCTTGTTATGTAGCTTTGCTCTTACTGAAAGTTCGAGAGTAAACAGTAATTCAATAAGACCTTTGTTGAAATCCTTATTTCAAATTAAGCTATCTGGAACACATGCGAAAGCTGAACAAAGGCTAAGTATTATTTCCGGATTAATGGAATCTGGTAATGATGAAAAGATTGAGCTAGCGATTGAGCTTCTAGATGCTGCGCTAGAGGCTGGGAATTTTAGATCACGTCATAGTTTTGAGTTTGGAGCTCATTCTAGGGACTATGGTTTTTATCCTAAAAATGAAAAAGAAGTGGCACAATGGTTTAAATTGTTTCTTGATTTTTTAGTTCGGTATATTGTTGCTGAGTCAGTGTGTTCAGCTTCTCTTAAAATTGTTTTGGCTGAGAAGTTCAGGTGGTTATGGGTGAAGGCGTGTTTGTATGATGAATTAGAACAAGTTGCAACGGTAATAATTGAAAAAGGCACCTGGATCGAGGGTTATGTAGCAGTTAAAAAAACTCTTAGGTTTCGTGGCGATAGCATGGATGGCCTTGTTGTCACGCGATTAAACGAACTCGCTACACTTTTGTCTCCTGAGACAGCGATTGAACGTATAAGGCTATATGCTCATACAGGGCGTGGCAATGTGCTCGATTTAATTGACATTGATAGTTCTGGTGATGGTGAAGATGCTATTTCTGGATTCGAGAGATTAGAAGAAATTACTAAATCCTTAGGTCAAGAGGTGGCGAAGGATGAGGTTACATTACAGAAAATTATGAGTGAGTTTTTAAGTGGGAATGGTGTGAGGTTAGACTGTTTAGGCCATGGGATAGCTGATGGTTGTGATCAGCCTATAGAATTATGGGGTAAATTTAAGAGTCAAATGTCTTTGATTAATGCCGAGCAGAGAAATTACCAGTTGCTTCGCGGGTTTATTAATGGACTCTCAAAAAAAGAACCACATATTGTTGATCAGTTACTTGATGCGGCTGTTGAAGATGATGTTTTAGGTAATGCCTTCCCAACTTTGCAAGCTAGCGCTTTAATTGATGATAAGGCTTTAGGGCGAATTAGATTGTCACTTGAAAAAGAACTATCACCTATTCAACAATATATGAATTTGGCCATTAGGTTAGTTCATAGCAAAATATCTGACGAAGATCTGTGTGATATTTTGAAAGTGATTTGCTCCAAAACTGAAGGTAATATTGTTGCTATTGAAATGTTACAAATGAAACTCTACAGACATTCAAGTGAAAAAGTGGATGTGAGTAATGCTGTTATATCTTTAGGGCAAGAATTACTTTTAAATTATGATTTTTCTAGAGAGAGTAATCATATAGGTGATCACGGCTATAGATTGGCGGCAATTATTAAAGCATGTTTCAAGAATCCTTCGGCAGCTAAGCCAGCTAAGAAATTGTGTTTAAAGATTGCAAGAGAGTTGTCAGATTACAATATTTATAGCGTGGAATATCAGGAAGTGTTAAATGCTCTTTCAACTGGGCAGCCATATGCGTTTCTAGATGGTTTTTTAGGAGACGATGATCTTTACAATAAAATTGGCAGGTTTGTATTTGAGGATTTTGGCGGGGAGTCAAATGTATTATCAGGAATTAGTAATGATATTATTATCGCTTGGTGTGAAGTTGATCCAGAAGCAAGGTATCCTGTTTTGTCTTCCGCAATAAGACCTTATCAAAATATAGAAGAAACTACAGATTTAGAGTGGACATCTCTCTTTCAAAGAATAATTGAAAACTCTTCAGACCCTGTTATTATTTTAAATAAATTCAAATCAATTTTTAGACCAATGTCATGGACTGGCTCACGCGTAGGGGTTATGCAAAAACGATTGCCCTTAATCACTCAGTTGAGGTTTCATGAGAACTCTTTAGTTGCTGAATGGGCAACAAGAGAAGAGGCGGTATTTCAAGATGAGATAGCATCAGAAAGAGAGTGGGAGTTGAAACGAGATAGTTCTAAGGATGAACGGTTTGAATAGCACGGCATGGTGCAATAAGCGCGGCACATTGCACCGCATGAAAAAACCTTTTTAGTTTGAAGAATGGGCAAAGGTTTTTCATCCCCATTATTACTATAACGGGTTAAAGGGGGCAGAGCCCTTTATAGCCCACAACAACCACCAAACCACAAAAAAATGCCCAACACCCCACAAAACCACCTCCAAACCCTAAAAGCCTCAAAAGCCAGCTACCCATTCGGCCCGGAAGCATTAGTATTCAAAGTAATGAATAAAAT
>CBFDBT010000207.1:0-4479 GCA_965603115.1 uncultured Alphaproteobacteria bacterium | reverse complement strand
GGCAAAACTGTTGCGATTCAGGGTAAAGTCTTACGTCCTGGAATATATGAGCTGGCTGAGGAGCAAGCTCTTACACTGCATGAATTATTGAACCTCGGTGGGGGTGTTTTACGTCCCGGGGGAAATCTTTATCGCCGGTCTTTCGTTTCGCAGGATGGTCGTATAAAGCTAGCTAGTCTTAGTGATGAAAAATCTGAAATGAAGGCGGGTGATCTGATTTCGGTTTATTATGAAAGCTGGCGCCCTGAGCGAGGTGTAGGCGCAAGTGGGCATGTGCGCTCCACACAGACGTTTATCCTTGAGGATAAGCCAACTGTTGCGGCTTTGTTGAAGAAAGGCGAAATGCTTAAAGATAATGCCTATCCATATTTTTCTGTGTTGCGCAGACAAGATAGAATAACGGGTAAATTTAATTATCAGGCACTCAACCTAGCCCCTATTATTTCGGGGGTGCATGATGTTGATCTAACTGAGGGGGATGAGCTTATTGTCTTTTCAGAATCAGATATTAGATTTCTTAGTAGTACAACGCTTCGCAATGCACTCATGTATACTAAGCCGACATATAAGTCTAAACGACAACGTGATGAAAACTCTTTAGAGTATCAAAATGAATCTCAATCTGAATCTCAACCTCAATCTGAATCTCAATCTGAATTTCAGGATCAATCTGAAATGTGTGTATCAATACAGCCCCTCATAAAAGAAAGAGGATCGTCAAGATTTGACAGGGTAGTTACTTTGTATGGAGCTAGCTCTTCATCTCTTATGGAAGAGACCGACATCAAAGAGGATTGTGCTATAATTTTTGAAGATAAAGAGCTTCTACTTCCTTTTGTCCTTGAACATGTGGTAGCACTGCAAGGTGCTGTTAGAAACTCAGGCCTCTTTCCTGTGGTGGAAAATGTCTCCATTGGAGAATTGGTGTCCTTTGCAGGTGGTCTTATAAAGAATGCTGATTTGAACCACGTTGATGGTGCGATTGTTTCTAATGAGGGTGGTTTATCTATCGAACGCAGAATGTATAATTTTTCTTCTACAAGTATGTTTGCAGTGGCTGTTGAGGCGGGTAGTCGCTTTACGTTTCATGCGAGTAATTTTGACTTAGAGATAGGCTCAATATTAATGCAGGGTGAGGTTAAACGACCTGGAAGATATGCAATAATGCGAGGCGATACCCTCTCTAGTGTGATAAATCGAGCGGGTGGGTTAACTGAAAACGCTTATCCCTATGGATCGGTTTTTACACGAACACGTGTGAGAGAACAACAGCAGGAGCATATGCGTAAAGCTGTTAGAGATGTACGCGGTGCACTTGCTTATGCTGCGCTTAAAAAAGAAAATGTAGAAATCAATGATTCTATTATAAGTCTGCTTATGGCTGAACCTGAGCAGGTGGAAATTGATGTATTAGGCCGAATGGTGGTTGAAGCCGACCCCGATGTTTTAGCAGCTCGTTCAGAACTCGATGTTATAGTAGAGCCGGACGATATTCTTTTTGTACCATCGCGTCCTAGTTATGTGCTCCTCGCCGGGGATGTCGTTAATGCCGGGGCCCTGCAATTTGACGCCTCTAAAACTGTTTCAGATTATTTATCACAAGCAGGTGGTCTACAGGTCACAGCCGATGATGATCGTATTTATGTTGTTTACCCCAACGGCATTGCAGAGCCAATTCGTCGTTCATTTTGGTCAAAATCACATATTAATCTGACACCAGGCACCACAATTGTTGTGCCGAAAAATCTATCCCCGATTGATGGGTTAAGCATAGCAAGAGAAGTGACCAGTATATTAAGTCAAATGGCTGTTTCTGTGGCGTCACTTGCTATTATTACAAGATAGCTTGATGATTATGGTGGGGGCATAAGACATGTCTAGGCAAGATTATGCACCCTCATTTTTAGTATGTGGTCTTCTAGCGGCAACAGCTTTGACGCCATTTTCAGCCTATGCGCAAGACTATGATAATAGCCTCAATGATTTCGCTGTAACGGGTCTTATGCAGATGCCATCAGCACGCTTAGCCTCTGGCGATGCCGCGTGGTTTAGCCTTGCCCACGTAAATCCATACAGGCACTGGGTTGTGGGGGCTAAATTTACACCTTGGCTTGAAGTTGCTTTCAGACAAACAGAACGGCTCGGCGATCCTGTTTGCCTTCCCTCGTGTATTGATGAATATTGGAACAAGGCTTTTTCCTTGGGTCGCGGCGAGCAGGTTGGGCGCAGCTTGGATGTTAAGATATTACTCAAAAAAGAATCTCCATATTTTCCGGCCATTGCGCTCGGCTTTCAAGATATGTTTGGCAGTGGTAAGTTTCGCGGAGAATATCTTGTAGCCAGCAAGCGAAGGGGTCCGCTTGATCTGACCTTCGGTATTGGTTGGGGATATTTAGGCAGTACAGACGATGTGACTAACCCTATGCGGTTATTTGGAGGCGGCTTTAAATATCGCTCTCAGGATATGATGGATAGTCCTCAAAAGGCTCACAACGACTGGTTTCAAGGTCAAGCCATTGGGTTTTTTGGTGGTGTCGAATACCATACGCCCATGGCTGGACTTTCCCTTAAAGCGGAATGGAGCAGTATTGAACCGAGTAATAGTTTCGAGCCTGTCGCGCGCAAGAGAAGTTTTCCAATAGGGCTGGGTATTAACTGGAAGCCCAACCCATGGGTTAGCAGCGGTCTAGCGTTTGAAGATGGAAATCGTGTAATGTTCCGCCTTAGCCTTAGTGCAGATCTGACACGTGCGCTGCAACCAAAACCAAGATATAGCGTTGAGGCTGTTACCCAAGAAATCCGGGCTAATGCACTTGCTAAACCCCTTGACCCTACTCTTAAACTTGATACGAAATTGGCGGAACTAGGCTATGTTATTGTTGGCCAAAAGATAGATGCTGATAGGCTATTTCTTAGTATTGTAGGCTCAAAGACTGTAGCGCCTCTAGATATAGCTGAGAGTGTTTTTAGCATTTTTCCACTAGGTATGAAACGTCTTGATCTGATCATCAATGGTCGCGATACGCACGTGATTACGCGCAGCATGGTTTATGATCCTCTCCCAGGTGGAAATGAGGATAAAATTCAAGACGATATGAAAACGTCTGAAATAATTGTTCATAAGATAGCTGCACCATTACCGCGGTACACATCTGTGGTTGGTGCAGCCTTGGGGCAGGCGCTCGAGGTTGAAAATACTTTAAATAATGACGTAAAGCTGGTTGATGTTTCCGTCTCTGACCTTGGGGTTGAACTGGCGAGTATTTCTTTTTTAAGAGCCCATTTAAAGAAGTTTTCTAAAGGGGTATTAACCGGCGCAGAACTGCAATTCAGTAGTCGTATTGATGCTGGGCCGCATAAACTTAATGGGGATATGAATGTTAGTCCTAAAGTGAACTGGTCAGTGGGTCCAGAGCTTGAACAGCAACTTGGCGGCGATGCGGTTATCAAAGCCGATATATTCGCAAGAGCCAGAATGTCTCTGACGCTCAAGCATGGAATAGCCTTAAATGTTGGGGCCAAACAGCGAATTGCTGGAAATTTAGATTCTCTTTCCCAGCCAGTGGGGCAGACTGGTTTGCCTGTGGTGCGCGGTGACCTGATATCATACTTAAATTCTGATAGTCCTATGCTTGACGATTTAACACTTTCTATGACACAGGCCCTAGGTAATCATATCTTTGTGCGCGCAAAGGCGGGAATCGTAGAAACACAGTTTCAAGCGGTAGGTGGTGAGTTTGTTTATATGCCACCTGATGCACTTTGGGCCTTTGGCGGGGAGCTTTATTACGCTAAAAAGCGACGTGCGGGCTCTGTGTTTGATACTGAGAACTATCAGGTCACAACAGGGCATATATCCCTCTACCGTGAGTTCCCAGATTATAGCGCGGGGGTAAAAATTTCTGCTGGTCGGTATTTGGCAGGGGACTGGGGCATGACGCTTGATCTCTCGCGCGAATTTGATAGTGGCATTCGCCTTGGTGTTTATACCACATTGACTGATGCGCCAAAAAACAACAAGATAGAAAATAATTTTGTCAAAGGCGCTTACCTTTCAATTCCACTCAATCTCTTCTGGGGCAATGAGCGCGGCGCACCCTTTAGATTTGATTTCAGAAAACTTCTTCAAAATAGCGGGCAGAAGCTTTCCACAGGCCGTTCCCTCTATGATCAACTGCAGCATGGTCGCGAGTGGCGTATTCGACAATACTGGCCTAAATAACTGATATATATAGATATTATTATCTTTGCCTTTTGAGCGCATTGATAATTTATTTGCTGAATTTGGCGAATTTAAAAAAAACTGAAAATTGGACTTTACAGGCGACCCCGGTCTGTGCTTTATAGCCTTCGCTGACGCGTTGGGGCGTCGCCAAGTGGTAAGGCACCGGTTTTTGGTATCGGCATTCGCAGGTTCGATCCCTGCCGCCCCAGCCAGCGTCAGCAAATCCTTTAAAATCAATGAAATAAGCCCTGCTT
>CBFDBT010000206.1:0-4508 GCA_965603115.1 uncultured Alphaproteobacteria bacterium | reverse complement strand
GTGGCAGGCGCGAGCCGTATTGGGGCTAGTGCTTAGAGGGATTTTCCTTGGCCGAAAACAGGAACTGGACTGGCTTTATGGTGGTGGGACGCAGGCCCTTTTCCCTGAAGGCTGGGAAGAGTTTTCTGGGCATATTCCAGACAGTGAACAAGGTGACCTGATAAGTGCCTATTATAAACGTCTGATCAGCCAAGACAGAGAAATAATGCTGGAGGCCGCTTATAAATGGGCAACATGGGAAAGCAGTGCTGTCACCCTTGTGCCGGATATGGCCGCCATTAAACGAAACATGACGGATGATTTTGCGGCGGCTATCTCGCGTATTGAAGCGCATTTTTTTGTCAACAACTGCTTTTTAGAACGAGACGACCAAATCCTTGAAGATATAGACAAAATAGCCCACTTACCAATTTACATTATACAAGGCCGCTATGATGCGCTATGTCCACCCACCTCAGCGTGGGAACTTCGCAAATCCCTACCAGACGCAGTGTTAAACATTGTGCCTGTGGCAGGTCACTCTGCCTTTGAAGCCGATATTATTCACTACCTCATCTCAGCGATGGATAAACTTGGAGAAAAAATACCATGAAACTGATTCTAACAGGCCTTATTACTCTTTTAATTTTTTTGTCCCCCGCCACCTTCGCAGAAGACAAAAAACAGACAATAGAAATTACAACACCTTGGGCGAGGCCAACGGCCAATACCAACACGCCCGGCGGTGTGTTTTTCACCATCACCAATCATGGCTCTGAAACCGCTAAACTCACAAATGCTGCCAGTGATATTGCCCACATGGCCCATATCCACAAGACGGGCAATGAAGGCGGTATGATGACAATGGATATGGTTGATGAAGTAACAATTGCAGCAGGAGAGAGCTTTGTATTCGCTCCAGGCGGTCATCATATTATGCTTATGGGACTGACTGAAAAACTCACCAAGGGTAATGTTTTTAAGCTCACGCTTACGTTTGAAAAAGCTGGAAAAATTATCGTAGAGGTGCCTGTTTCTGGCATGTCGGGGCCGCACTAGCGCCAAAGATGCTCCCTGATCACATCTTCAAGTACATCAATGCCTGCAGGGCTTGCGTTCAAACACGGAATATAATGGAAATGTGTGCCGCCAGACTCTATAAACATTTCGCGGTACTGAATATTAATTTCTTCCAGCGTTTCCAAGCAATCTGCTGAAAAACACGGCGAGACCACCGCTATTTTTTTAGCGCCTGATGCCGCCAGCTCTTTTATCGCATCATCAGTATAGGGCCTGAGCCATTCTTGAAAGCCAAACCGTGACTGAAAAGAAAGCTGCAGTTTTTCACCCAGTGGCCCCATAGCATCTTTTAAAAGGGCGTGCGTTTGCTCAATATGACCAAGATAGGCATCTCCAGCATCACTATAGGGCTTTGGAATCGAATGATTGGAAGCAAGAATAACGTCAGGCTCCCAGTCAATGCTCGTGAGACTATCATCAATAGATGTTTTTAACGCCTTAATATAACAGGCATTGTCGTGATAACTTCTAACCGTTCTGACCTCCATCTGGTCACGCATAGCTGTGATAGATTCAAAAGATTTTTCGTAAGCGGTGCCTGTAGTGGTGTCGCTATTTTGTGGATACAGAGCAAACAATAAAACCCGCTCACACCCTGCAGCCTTCATAGCATTAATTTTATCATCAATGGAGGGGTTACCGTATCTAAAAGCCCAATCGATAACTATATCGTCTTGTTCAAACTTTTGCGCTAGTTGCTCAGCTTGCTCGCGCGATATAGTTCTAAGAGGCGATTCATCCGCTTGAGTATTCCATATTTTTTTATACGCTTGGGCTGTTTTAGCAGGCCTAAAGGTCAGTATAGGGCCGTATAGGATGGGTAACCAGATCAGCTTATTGAGTGCAACAACGTGCCCGTCAGACAAAAATTCAGCCAAAAAACGCCTGACGTCTTTAACGCTGGTGCTATTCGGCGTGCCAAGGCTGATCAACAAGACACCGGTTTTTTTATTGGTCATAGTAGCCTGCACTGCTTTCCTGCTTCTGTATTGATGGCGTAAAAGGTATATAGAGCCAAAAGAAGATGGCTTCTAGTTGTTTTTCTCCATTTGCAGCAGTTTCTCTCCCTAAAAGGCCAGATTTGTGCTATACTGCGCATCCACATAAGGAGGCTTAAAATGCGCGAATCTAATATTCACAATTATGCTCAACACCTTATCAGTTTAATGGGACCCAGAGCTGAAGCCTATGCGGCTCAAAAAGCTATGGATCCGGATCTCCAAGACAACATGCACAAGACAGAAGATTGGAAAAAAATTCGTTTGGCAATACAATCACTGCGCGGATCAGCATGGAGTCAATTGGCGCACTAAGTCTAACTTTACACATATTTTAGTACATACCTCACACATGACATATGCGGGGCTACAGTTTAATTTAAAATCGCCAGTTACTAACGGTTCATTCATTTTGAGCCAGCCTGTGTGTATGTGAAATAGTCAAGAGTGTTGCGGACAGCCCTTACACTCGTTAAGCTTTGCTGATACCTAGGGGGCAAGGCAAAATATGACTGACACAGCCATTCATCTATTAAAGACACGACGATTTTTACCACTATTTATCACACTCTTTTTGGGTGCTTTTAATGACAACCTCTTTAAAATGGCAATGGTCACGGTCATCACCTATGAGCTTGCCGCAAAAATGGGCCTTAACGCAGGTATCCTCAACCCGATGGCTGCCGGACTTTTCATTCTGCCTTTTATGCTCTTTTCAGCTTTTGCGGGGCAACTTGCTGACAAATATGAAAAATCACGCCAAATTCGTATAATCAAATTTATTGAAATAGGCATTATGGCTTTAGGGGCTATATCCCTTTATTTTTCAAACGTCGGACTTATGTTTGTCACTCTATTTATGCTGGGTGTTCAATCCGCATTTTTTGGGCCAATAAAATATAGTATTTTACCATGTCACCTTAAATCAAATGAACTTATTGGCGGCAATGCTCTAGTAGAAACAGCGACATTTATTTCTATTTTAATGGGTAACGTTGTCGGCGGATTATTAATCCTCACTGACAATGGCGTTTTATATACGAGTGCGCTCACCCTCACATGTGCTTTCATTGGCTGGCGTTCAGGTGCATTCGTGCCCAAAACAGACCGCGCGGATCCCAATCTCAAAATTAATTATAACATTTTTTCTGAAAGTTGGAGACTAATCAAACGCTCTAAAAGCAACAAACAAGTCTTTTATTCAGTACTTTCCATTTCTTGGTTTTGGTTTTTTGGCAGTCTCTTTCTTGCGCAATTCCCAACATATGCAGAAGCCATAATAGGCGGCGATGAAAGTATACTCACTTTATTTATTGCCAGTTTTTCAATAGGTATTGGCATTGGCTCCATGCTCATTAGCCGTGTATTAAAAGGGGAAATTACCCTCAAATATGTTCCTCTATCTGCTTTTTTTATGACAGCGTTTTGCGTCGACTTATACTTTGCTAGCGGGCAGGCTGTTGCTGCAAAAGGTGACCAACTTATCACAATATCTACTTACTTAAACTCAGCGACCAACTGGAGAGTGTTGCTGGATTTCTTAGGGATAGCGATGTCGGGAGGCGCCTATATCGTGCCCCTTTATACCAATATTCAGTCTACATCAAAAAAGAGCGAGCTCTCTAGAATGATAGCATCCAATAATATTATAAATTCATTCTTTATAGTGATTTCAGCCTTTTTAGCGGCTGGCCTTATCATGGCGGGCTTTACAGTTACTGATGTCTTTTTAGTTGGTGCTGTGATGAATGGTATAGTTGCGCTATTGCTTGTTCGACTGATAGCAGACGATGTTATGAAAAAATTTATAACATCATTTTTTGGACAAAAATAAGCAAACTCTATATACTTCACCCGAATTTGTTGCTTGCACGCTTTAAAATAGGCTGTAAGTTACTCAAAGGGGTCTTTCGGGGGTACTATGAAAAGCTTTTTATTCAAATCAAGAAGTCCTGTGCGGGAAACGCTTGGTCAGGTCGTTATGCTTGCCTCTATTTTTGTCGCTATCCTTTATCCATTTAACATTATACCGTTTAACCCTATCTTGGTAAAAGGCTCAGCCGTAGGACTCTTAGCTTTTTATACCCTTTTTAGAGTTGCATCCTTTGATCACCTTTTGCTCATCATTGCACTCATTGCCGGTGCTGCGGGCGATATGCAATTAGAAATTCAGATACCAGATGCCTTTGTCACTGGATTGAAAAATTTCCTTGTAGGCCATATTTTTTATATGTTTATATTCTGGAGAAACAGGCTGGATGCTTTTGAAATTAGTCAGTCTCGGATGAATTTGGCAGCTTTCCTCTGGTTTGCAGTGGCAATTGGTGCAATATGGGTTTGGCCAAATATTGATCAGAGCAAATTACACCTCGCAGCCTATACCCTTGGCATTATTGGCAGGGCAACCGCAGCCCTCATCAGCCGTTATCCTGTAAAATTAGTTGGCACAGG
>CBFDBT010000205.1:0-4526 GCA_965603115.1 uncultured Alphaproteobacteria bacterium | reverse complement strand
TATCATGCTTGTACATTTTAGGTTAAGAGTGATTATGTATTTAATAGACACATGAAATAACAAGAGAATGATTATGAAAAATATAGCTAAATATTTGATTTTATTTTTGTTTATTGGTCTTGCCCCTGCTCGTGCGGATGGCCCTGCGCGCTGGCAAGTTAAAGATAATGATACTACACTTTATGTTTACGGGACTATTCATGTCCTTAAACCAGAATTAAAATGGCAAACTCCGGGTATGATGGCTGATTTTGATAAGGCCAACCAGATCATTTTTGAACTGGCTCCCGATCAGCTAACACAGCAAGTGATGCAGCCTTTGTTATTTTCCAAAGGTTTGTTTGGCCCTGAGGATAGTTTGGCTAATCATTTAGACACCAAGACATATAAGTTATTGTCCGACCATTTACGCGGTGCTGGTATGCCAGATACGATGATTTCTCAAATGAAACCTTGGTTCGCGGGCATGATGCTGGCGCAGGTTGCGTATGCCCAACAAGGATTTGCCGGTGAAATTGGTGTTGAAAAAATATTATCTCAGCGCGCTTTAAAGAGTGAACAGCCGATGGGAGGATTGGAAACAGCAGAGCAGCAGATTGATTATTTTGCTACTATGCCAATGGATGAGCAGCTTAGTTTCCTCGAGATTTCTATCAAAGACTTTGATAAAGCTGGCCAGCAAATTAATGATATGCTTGATGCCTGGATAAAAGGAGATGTTGACCTACTTGCCGAACTTATCAATGAAAGTATGGTGGCTATTCCAGGTGTTTATGATCGATTGATTATTGAAAGAAATAAAAACTGGGTCATGCAGGTTAAGGGCTTTATGCAACAACCTGGCATATTTTTCATGGCGGTAGGCGCGGGGCATATGCCGGGGGAAGAGGGCGTGATAAATCTGCTTGAAAAAGCAGGTTATGAAGTACACAGAATAGAATAAAGTATCCGAGCCAGCTTGCTGGTGAGGCAAGGGCAAGGCCCGCCCGCAGCTTAAGCGAGGATAGCCTTAGTGGCGCTTGAGCGATAGAAGACTAGTTATTCTTGGAAAGCATAATTACCCAATAAATCTTTCATTCGTCCGCTTTCATGCCACAGTCGAAATGTTTCATTTATAAGGGCAATTTTTTCGGCATGAATTTGGTGGCAGATAATTGCATCTTCACCATTCCAGACCTCTTCTTTAGTGCCTTTGAAAGCTTCGATTTCTTTCAACGCATCAGGATAACTTGCTACATCAGGGTAGGTGATATAGGCAGCGTCTATTCTATTATTGTTGATCAGATTTAATAATTTTTTATAACTTTTTATATTGACCACACGGTATAGATCATCATCTACGCCATATTGATCACCCAGACCTATCGTGCCAAGAATGGGCTTTTCCCCTTGCGAAGCTGAGGGGATTTTTGCAGTAAATAAAAAGCCATAAGCTTTGCTAAATGCTTTTGAGATTACAAAATCATTCGGATCCTTGTTGTGTTCCAAAAGCAGTTCAACGCTGGCAGGGGCAATGCAGGCTACTTTTTTTTCAAAAAATATTCTATGTGCTCGAAACACAGGAGTAGTTTGCCAATTAGAAATTAACTTGGCCTTTGTAAGGGCATCAAAAATATTGCCATAACTGCCTGTTTGCGAGGGTTTGGTTAGCCCATATAAGTCCAGTACAATAAGGTCAGAATCTTGTGCGACAAGAGGCGAAGTGACTATAGCTAAAGGAAGCAATAGCCCAGCCAAAAACATTTTGGGTATGGGATGTGTAAACATATGTTTCATACTTAGAACTACTCAAAACTTATAGTGATCACTATACTACACTAAACTCTCTGCAATTGCTAGTGCTGCGGCTACAGGATCGTCAGCCTCAGTGATTGGGCGGCCAATGACAAGCACATTGGCACCTGCTGTTACTGCATCATGAGGTGTCATCACGCGTTTTTGGTCGCCAACAGCACTACCACTTGGGCGAATACCGGGCACGATAAGCTTAAAGTCTGGGCTGGTAGCCGTGCGGGCGAGGCTTATTTCTCTCGGGCTGCAAACCATACCGTCTAGACCATTTTTGTGAGCAAGGCTTGCGAGGCGCTCAACTTGGTCTGGAACGGGGTCATTCACGCCAATAGCGCCTAAATCGTTATCATCAAGACTAGTAAGAATGGTAACTCCGCAAACCCATGGTCGCTCTAAACCGTAGCGATCCGCTTCACGGGCAGCACTTTCAGCCGCAGCCTGCATCATAGCGGGTCCGCCTTGTGTGTGAATTGTCAAAATTTGTGGTGCAAGGGGCGCCACGGAGCGAATCGCTCCTGCAACGGTATTGGGAATGTCATGAAATTTCAGGTCCAAGAAAAGGGGCATGCCGGTTTCAGCTACTTGCCTAAATCCACTTGGACCCGCCGCACAGAAAAATTCTAGACCAAGTTTGATGCCGCCAATGGTACCCTTGAGGGCAAGTGCTAAGTCGACAGCATGGTCGACGTCAGTGGTATCCAGCGCGCAAAAGATTTTTTTGGCAGCAACATTGATCAAAGAAAATCTCCTAGTAAATGTAAGTTTGGCAAATCTTTACTGGCTATTAGCTTAACTGACAAGACCTGTTTTAGCGTGCTCGTCGTGGGTCTCTCTGCGCTCATTTGCTTTTAAGGTTGTTAGTTCTTGGGCCAAAGTTGCTCTTTCATTTTCCAAATCTGCCGCTCGGCGCTCAGCGGCGCGTGCACGGGTGAAAGCTTTTAATCGCAGCCAGCTTGTTGCGTAAGCCGCAGCCAGAAGGCCAAAAAATATGCCTGCAAAAAAGATTAAATAAAGGGGAAGGTTTATGGGGGGTTGGTCCGGCCCCCAAAAAAGAGTAATCTCATGACGGTTCAAAACCGATAAAATAATAAGGATAAGAGCCAATGTAGCTGTTATTAACCGGCGAAGAAGTCGCATTGTTGTTGTCTGCCTTTATTAAGGCGCGCGGACGACGATAAGCTTAAAGGCTTAATCGTTTAGACGTTCGCGCAAATCTTTACCCGTCTTGAAATAGGGAACATGTTTTTCAGCGACATTCACCTTCTCGCCTGTACGCGGGTTGCGTCCAATACGAGAGGGTCTGGTTTTTACAGAGAAAGCGCCAAATCCACGCAATTCAACACGTTGGCCTTTTACTAGAGCCGATGTAATCTCTTCAAAAATTGTTGAAACGATACGCTCCACATCGCGATGATAAAGATGCGGATTTGTTTCAGCGATCTTGGCGATCAATTCAGATTTAATCATTTACCTAGTCCCCTAATAGCCAAAAATAAGGCCCCAAAACGTTCGACAGAATAGTATATATGGGTCTCTCATATATCTTGAGGGGCAAGATTGCCAGAACTTCTATGGTAGAGTCAAGGTAAGGTGCTCATTTTACAGGGTTTTTGGCTAATATGTGGTAAATAGGGACCAGATTGGGGTCATTTTTTGTCTAGGTGGAGGAGAAAAATAGAGAGAATCGGTGAATTTATATAACTTTATACCCAATATACAAAAAAGGCCGCCCCAAAGGAGCGGCCTAAAATTTTGTTTTATAAGAAGATTAGTCTTCTTTTGCCTTGTTAAGGGCTGCACCGAGGATATCACCAAGAGACGCGCCACTATCTGATGACCCATACTGGGCGACAGCTGCTTTCTCTTCAGAAATTTCCAGTGCTTTGATGCTGAGGTTAACGCGGCGGCTTGACTTATCAACACCGGTTACCATTGCATCCACTTTTTCGCCAACAGCAAACCGCTCTGGACGTTGCTCATCACGTTCACGAGAAAGATCAACGCGACGGATAAAGGCTGTTACACCGCTATCGCCAATGCTTACTTCAACGCCATTGTCGTTTGTTGCGGTAACCGTACAGGTAACAGTTTCACCTTTTTTCTTGGAAGTCACTTCCTTGAATGGGTCGCCTGCAAGCTGCTTGATACCAAGACTGATGCGTTCTTTGTCAATATCAACATCAAGAACCATGGCTTTAACGACATCGCCTTTAGTGAAGTCTTTAATAGCTTCTTCACCTGGGCGGTCCCAGCTAAGGTCAGATAGGTGAACCATGCCGTCTACATCACCGTCAAGGCCGATAAACAGACCAAACTCAGTGATATTTTTAATTTCGCCTTCAATTTCCGCATCAATTGGGAATTTATCAGAGAAACTAATCCATGGATTTTCAACACACTGCTTGAGACCAAGACTAATGCGGCGCTTGGAAGGATCAACTTCTAGAACCATCACGTCAACTTCTTGTGAAGTGGATACGATCTTGCCCGGGTGGACATTCTTTTTGACCCAAGACATTTCAGAAACGTGAACCAAACCTTCAACACCAGTTTCCAGTTCAACAAAAGCACCATAATCAGTGATGTTAGTAACAACACCTTTGAGCTTTGCACCATTTGGATATTTAACATCAATTGCGGACCAAGGATCTTCCTCAAGCTGCTTGATGCCAAGGCTGATACGTTGTGTCTCTGGATTAATGCGGATAACCTGAACCTTAATGCTCTCACCAATG
>CBFDBT010000204.1:0-4567 GCA_965603115.1 uncultured Alphaproteobacteria bacterium | reverse complement strand
TGTGATTTTGGTGGGTTTGATGTTGGCCATGCTGATACTGTCCGTTTTGGGCTTTGGTAATGCGATTAGATTGGATGAAATTCAAGTTTATGGCATATCAAATCTCGGTGAGGGCTTGGAGATAGCTCAAATGAAAGCCGCTGAAAAGGGTGCTGATCTAGGGCCTATGGTTGCGCTTTTCTTTTGGTCACTTTCTGGCTTCGCATCTGTAGCCTTGCCGTTTGTAGTCTTCTTTAGCTTGCTTGGCAGTCTCTATGAAGAACGCCGTGATCGCTCTGTGCTTTTTTTCAAGTCAATGCCAGTGTCTGACACCTATGAAGTGTTAGCAAAATTGGTGGCCTCAGTATGCGTTGCTCCTATTGTATTGCTTGCAGTTGTGATAGTAGGGCAATTGATCATTGCACTTTTCCTTAGCGTCATAGTCTTGTTCCAAGGTGGACCAGTATCAGTGCTTTGGCCTCTGGATGATATGATCATTGGCTGGGTATCTTTTGTATTCGGTTATTCACTGTTTGCCTTGTGGATGATACCTTTCTTCGCGTGGCTCTTGCTAGTGAGCTCTTTTGCACCGCGTATGCCTTTTGTTTTCGCAGTCTTGCCGCCGGTTGTGGTTGGCATTGTTGAAAAGGTTTTCTTTGATACAGAAAAATTTGCGCTGATGCTTGCTTCACGAGGAGAAGGTCTAGGTCGTGCTATCGAGAAAAACCTGAACCACCCCATGATCCATGGTCCAGAAGATCTTTATACTGGTCTATCTCTAGAAATTATCTTTAACGGATTTGTAAATAGTCTGGCAAGTGGCAGTTTCTGGATGGGGTTAGTGGTCGCAGGCGGCATGCTCTGGGGCGCTATTGAGCTAAGAAAAAGGTCCTTGGCCCTTTAAGAGCTAATAAATTATGACTTTATAGAACCAGCGCTTCTTTTGAATAAGGGGCGCTGGTTATTTTATGGCAGCTATTGAATCCAAAGAGCAGTTGTGAGAGAGTGGATAATCTTTTCACAGAGCTTTGAGGAGCAAGAAAATGTCCAGCCAAAATTTCCAATCTTACAAAGCCTGGGATGTCCCCACACGCATTTTTCACTGGATTAATGCGCTGAGCCTTATCACGCTGATGATCTTGGGGCTTGTCATTTTAAACGGTAAAATGTTTGGCCTGGCGGGTGAGGGCAAGGTTTTCATGAAAACCGTCCATGTCTGGATTGGCTATCTATTTGTGGTGAACCTTGCACTGCGTATAGTTTGGGCCTTCATCGGCAGTAAATCTGCGCGCATTGGCAGTATCTTACCCGGTGGCAAAGGCTATATCACACGTCTTAAAGCCTATATGACGGGTGAAAGGTCGGACAAACCTATTTATTATCTGGGGCATAACCCGCTTGGGCGCCTTGCCGTTACACTCTTGTTTATTCTGTTGATATCGCAGGCCACTACGGGTCTTGTTGTTGCGGGCACGGATATTTATTTCCCGCCCTTTGGTAGTATGATCACCGAGTGGATCGCTGCCGAAGGCGTTGACCCAGCAACACTGATTGCGGGCACTAAAGACATGGTTGACCCAGAGGCATACAAAGAAATGCGGGCTTTCCGCTCGCCTGATATTACGCTGCATGTTTACGGCTTTTATGCCCTATGCGTCATGGTGGTTGTGCATATTGCAGCCGTTGTTCGCGCCGAGATTAAGCAAGGCGGCGGACTTGTCTCTGCCATGATCACAGGCAAAAAGACACTACCAGAAAAGCCGGTTGATCTTGAAGACTAGCTTTTAGTTGGTGTCCTCACTTCCCTCCGGCCTCCCACTTGGTCGGTACGCTCACTGGTCGTGAGCTAATAATCCGAGCTAGCTTGCTAGTGAGGCAAGCGTGACCACGCGCCACGCGAAGCGTGTAAGCCTAAGGGATGGATATCCCGCCGGCGACTGAGGCAATAAAAATAGCCAGCTTGCTGGTGAGGCAAGAACACTAGTGTTCGCCCGCAGGCGTAAGTCGAGGATATACATCTGATTTGACTCAGGTCAATGTTTGCAAGGACAAATCAGACTTTAGTGGTCACCATAGCGACAGTTGCGCGCCAAATGGGACCAAGTATGTATAAGGATACCACTAAAGAATTTGCAGAGTTATCTGTAAAGAAACTGGCTTACCTGAAAAGTAATCCGGTAGGCTTTTTGATGTCGACCATGATGGCAGGTGCCTATGTGGGCGTGGGGATCATCCTTAGCCTGACGCTGGGTAACGATGCAGACCCTGCAAACGTCAAGCTTATCATGGGATGCTTTTTTGGTATCACCTTAACCCTTATCATTTTTGCCGGCGCTGAGCTTTTCTCGGGCCACACAATGTTTATGACCTTTGGGTTTCTCTATAAAAAGATCAAAGCTTTTGAAGTGGTTAAAGACTGGGTGGCTTGCTGGAGCGGCAACTTGCTTGGAGCTGTAGCGCTATCGGTTCTTTTCATGCTCAGCGGTGGCGGTGGCTGGATGGATGATGGCGGTGCGATTATTCATCAAATAGCTGAGTTTAAGGTCAACAGCAGTGTGGTGGAGCTTCTCGCGCGCGGTGCTATCTGTAACTGGCTGATCTGCCTTGCTATCTGGATGACCGCGCGCACCGAAAGCGACACAGCGAAATGTATTCTCATTTTTTGGTGTCTTTTTGCTTTTATCGCCGCGGGCTTTGAGCACGGCGTTGCCAACATGACGGTTTTCACCATCTCGCTCTTGGGTGAGCACGCTGCCTCGGTGGATATTTGGGGTGTGTGGTATAATGTGGCTGTGGTCTCGGTCGGCAACATCATCGGCGGCGCAGGCTTTATCGGTGTGGCTTATTTTCTGACGGGTACTGAGGAAGTAGGAGCGGGGTAGGGGCAGCTTTTTACTGCACTAAAATATCCGTTCATCCTGAGCAGAGACTGAACAAGTGATAACGCGATGAAGTCGGCGTCGAAGGATATTGGTGCAATAGACCCTTCGATTACACCTTCGACTTCGCTCAGGTTCCACTCAGGGCGAACGGTTTTTTATAATCAATGCATAACTGTCATGCTGAACTCGTTTGACGTAAACGTCTCCTGCGTGAGCCGCCTTCGCTGGTATGACGGGGAGGGTGTGGACTAACCCCCCAGTTCATACATAGCAATTGCAGCGGCATTAGAGACATTGAGGCTTTCGACTTTGCCGCTCATTGGGATTTTGGCGACAAGATCGCAGTGTTTACGCACCAGCGGGCGCAGGCCGCTGCCCTCAGAGCCCATGACGATGGCGATATTATCGCCCGCATTCACATCTTTAATTGACATGTCGGTCGCGCCGTCGAGCCCCACGGACCAGTAGCCCATCTCTTTAAGTTCATCCAAGGCTTGCGCGAGGTTGGTCACGCGGACCCACGGGCATGTTTCAATGCCGCCAGACGAGGCACGGGCTAACGTCCCGCTTTCATAGGGGCTGTTGCGGTCTTGGGTGACGATGCCGCGCGCGTCAAGGGCTGCGGCTGATCGGATGCAGGCGCCTACATTATGCGGGTCGGTCACTTGGTCCAGCACCAGCACAATGTTTTTGCCAGTGTTAGGTTTAAAATGCGACAGGTGCAGGGTAGGCAGGTGCAAGACATCCAGTAGCAATCCCTGATGGGGGCTATCCCCGCCAATGGTGGCATCAAGAGTTTCGCCGCTCGCAACTTCCACTTTCAGGTCAGGGCGAATTTTAAGCAAGTCGTGGGCATTATCCAAAGCTTTTTTGGTGCCGATAAGTCTGCTGCATTCGCGGGCCTCATTTTTTAGGGCTGCTTCGACGCTATTGCGACCATGCAAGAAAAAGCCTCGTTTAAATGTAGAGCGCAAAGCGCCTTCAAATTGTGGACGCGGCTGACTTTCAGAGTTTTGTGAACTTCTCTCGGTTGAGCGATTCACATGGGGGCTTGCGCGATTCTGAGAAGGCTTGCCGCCGCCATGCCGCTTGGGAGCAGGTTTATTCTTATTTTTATTTCTGTTCGCCGCTTTAGCCATAATGCTTACTTTCTCTTGATTTTGGGATTGTTTAACACGATTTTTCGCCCCTACACCAGTAAATAGGCATTATTGTGCAATATCTATGTTGACAAGCCAAAAGATATACGCATATTGCCCCACATCACAGCGCTGAATTTGTTAGTGTTGTTTAGTCCCGTGGAGGGATGGCCGAGTGGTTAAAGGCAGCAGACTGTAAATCTGCCCGCATAGCGTACACAGGTTCGAATCCTGTTCCCTCCACCACTTTTTCTCTCATGTGCTCTCATGTGGGGGTTATTGTACCGATGGGCTGAAATGCCCGATTACATATGCGGGTGTAGCTCAATGGTAGAGCAGAAGCCTTCCAAGCTTACGACGAGGGTTCGATTCCCTTCACCCGCTCCATTATAGTCCGCCTCTAGTATATTGAGGCACTCATGCAGTGATGTACGCATTGCTGTGGTTTTAAATTATGGCGCTGGGGGGCTTAGACGATTCTAGCCCGTGCCTTTCACTTTATAAGGGTAGTAAAAATGGCTAAAGAGAAGTTTGAGCGTAATAAGCCACACTGTAACGTTGGTACTA
>CBFDBT010000203.1:0-4590 GCA_965603115.1 uncultured Alphaproteobacteria bacterium | reverse complement strand
CAACCGGCACAAGGGCGTCAATCGCCTTAAGGCCAGACTGCATAGGCTCGTGAACACCTTTACGAGGAATAATCCCCGGGGCTTTCACTTCCACACGGGAACGGGTTACGTCCTTTAGTGGGCCTTTGCCGTCAATAGGATTACCGAGAGCATCAACAACACGACCCAGCAGGCCTTTGCCTACTGGTACGTCCACAATGGCGCCTGTACGTTTTACCGTATCGCCTTCACGGATGCCGCGGTCGGTACCAAAGATAACCACACCAACGTTATCGGTTTCAAGGTTAAGAGCCATGCCCTTAATACCACCTGGAAACTCAACCATTTCACCAGACTGAACATTGTCCAGACCGTATACACGTGCCACACCGTCTCCTACTGAGAGAACAGTACCGACTTCAGAAACTTCAGTATCACTACCAAAATTTTCTATTTGATCTTTTAAGACCTTGGAAATTTCCGCTGCACGGATATCCATTAGCCAACCCCTTTCATTGCGATAGCGAGGTTATCGAGTTTTGTTTTCAACGAACTATCAACCATTAAAGAACCCACCTTGACCACAAGGCCACCTAGCAAGCTCTCATCCACAACAGCATCGATAGTCACATCGTGACCAACAGACGCCATCAATTCTTTCTTTAATTCTTTTAACTGTGTATTTGTAAGCTCATCTGCGCTTACCACTTGGGCTGTCACTTCACCGCGGTGGTGTGACATGAGCTGACCAAAACCTGCAATCACACTTGATAAAATATTCAAGCGGCGATTCGCGGCGAGGACACCAAGGAATTTCGTAGCAAGATCACCTAGCTTTGCTGCTTTAGCAACAGCAATAACTGCCGAGGTTTGCTCTGCTCGACCGTAGATAGGACTATCAACGAATGAACGCATATCTGCGCTCTCATCCAGCACGGCGCTTAACTGACTTAAATCACTTTCGACCTTCTCTAGTGCCTTGGATTCATTTGCTAAATCGAAGAGCGCTCGAGCATAACGGCCGGCGATACCAGATACTATAGCTTTATTAGAAGACAACGCTAGACGTTCCCTAAAGTATGGCTTGACACATCTCACAAAAATAGTGTGCGGGAGTTATTCCGTTCACATTTAAGCTTACCGTACTTGTCATGCCTATTTACACATTCATTCCGGCGACGGCTGCCGAATTGCGATGTCCATCTAGCACACGGTTTCGCACTGCGCAACCCAGAGAATGAGATTTTTTCATGATAAAACGCAGCACGCTTTAAAGTGGGCTAAAACTATATTAGAAAGATGTAATATATTGGCTAAAATCAGAAAGCAGAACGAGAGAAATATTTACATAAAACTTTGCGGGTCGATATCGACTTTTATCCGTACACCTTTAGGCGGCTTATTAGCTGAAAGCCATGTGCGCACCAGTTTTTGCACATTAATATGCTTGGGCGCTTGCAGCAGCATACGGTAGCGATATTTGCCCCTGATACGCTCCATTGGCGCAGGTGCGGGACCAAAGGCAGAAATACCATCTCCGTTAGGCGCAGTGCGCGCTAGGCCTCTGCCAACGCTAATGACTTCTTTAATATTATCGCCTGAGAGAATAAGCGCGACCAAACGCCCATATGGTGGCATTTTATACCGCTCGCGCTGATCAATTTCGGCCTCAATGAAGGCTTCCCCGTCTCCAGAGGCAAGCGACGCGGTCACAGGATGCTCGGGTTCATAACTTTGCAGGAAAACCCTGCCCGGCAAGTCCGCGCGCCCTGCCCGCCCTGCAACTTGCTGTAATTGTTGCCATGTGCGCTCGGCAGCCCGCATGTCAGACCCTCTCAGGCCCAAGTCAGCATCAACCACACCCACCAGTGTCAATTTGGGAAAATGATAGCCCTTGGTCACAATCTGAGTACCGATGATTAAGTCGACAGCACCCTCAGCGATCTTGCTCACCATTTCAGCGGTTTTTGTCGGACTGGTCATTGTATCAGATGTCATGACGGCTAACCTTGCATCAGGAAACAAGCGCGCAGCCTCTTCGGCTAATCGCTCAACACCCGGCCCACACGCAGCCAGCGTATCTTTTTGCTCGCACTCAGGGCATTCACTCGGGATGGTCGCTGTATAGCCACAGTGATGACATTGCAGTTGGTTTTTATGGCGGTGCTCGACAAGCCACGCTGAGCAATGAGGGCAAGCAAAGCGATGACCGCAAGTACGGCAAAGCGTTAGCGGGGCATAACCACGACGATTGAGAAATAAAATTGCCTGCTCACCCGATGCAATTGTCTTTTCGACCTGAGCTATTAAAACCGGCGACAACCATTCCTGTGCACTCGCCGTGCCGTCTTTTCGCATATCAATGGTGTGGATGCTTGGCATGACAGCGCCGCCATGGCGCTCTCGCAGTTTTAAATGCTCAAACCGTCCCGCTTTGGCATTAACCAGCGTTTCTATCGACGGTGTTGCCGAGGCCAAAACTAGTGGGCATTCTTCAAAACGGGCCCGCACCACAGCCATATCGCGGGCGTGGTACATCACCCCCTCTTCCTGCTTAAAGCTTGCATCATGTTCTTCATCAACCACAATCAGTCCAAGATTTTGAAAAGGCAGAAACAATGATGAGCGCGCGCCAACCACGACCCGCGCTTCACCGTTGGCGATAGCGCGCCACGCACGTCGACGCTCAGCTTGACCAATCTCAGAGTGCCAAACAATCGGATCTACGCCAAATCGTGCTTTAAAGCGTCCCAACCACTGCGACGTGAGCGCAATCTCCGGCACCATGACCAGCACCTGTGATTTTTCATCCCGCAGCGCCTCTGCTATGGCTTCAAAATAAACCTCGGTTTTACCCGACCCCGTTACGCCATCAAGCAGAAAGGTTTGATAAGCTCTGCTTTGCACCTTGTCGCATATAGCTGTCACCGATATTTGTTGCTCTGCGCTAAGTTCTGGTCCTTTGATGTCTAGGTCCGGCATCTCAAAAGGTTTGTCGCGGGCTACCTCAATACTGGTCAAAGTGCCCGCCTTAACTAGTGAGCGTACAACAGCATCTGAAACACCACTACGCTCTGCCACCATTTTCACTGTTTGCGGCTCACACCCCTGCATGGCGTCAAGCACAGCCTGTCGCGCCGCTGTCATCCTCGCTGGCGGTGCACCACCAATTGCCACATGAGTTTTAACAGGAGGCGGCTTGAAAGCGCTGGGCGTGCTTAACACCATTTTCAGAACCATACCTTGCGGTGACAGAGTATAAGCGGCAACCCAGTCGACGAATTTCATGATCGAATCTGTAATAGCTGGCACATCCACAATTTCTTCTAAAGACTTTAACTTTTTAAAATCCAGTCGTCCTTCAGGTTCACAAGGCCAAACCACCCCATAAAGCTTTCTGCCAGCAAGCGGCACTATAACGATCTTACCCACATGCGGGGTGTCCCACCCTTCAGGCACAGCATAATCCAGTGGCCCAGCAAAGGGCACAGGCAAAAGGATAGCAATCCTGTTACCCTCTTTGCTTTTTTGGTTCAAAAATGATGTTTGATCCGTCACGAATTTCCCTTTGTTCAAGCATACCTTAATAGAGCAATTTGTTATGCGCAATCAGATCAAGCTATCATTCACGAATAATTAATAAGCTATATATATAATAAGCATTGCTTATCAATTATAAAATCGAATAGACTGTCCGCATGACAAATGAAAATGACAAAACACCACATATTTTCCTGATCGCTGATGTGCATCGACAAATAGCTACAGCTTTTGGCAGTGCTGACGAGCTTGACATCACCCGTATGCAGGCAAAGGTGCTGCTTTCAGTGTGGCGTAACGAAGGCCCCACTCAACAACAAGTAGCGACCAGGCTGGACATGAAGTCTATCAGCGTTAGCCGCCTTGTTGACGACCTGGAAGCCAAAGGCATGGTCATTCGCAAGGCTGACCCTGCTGATCGCCGTAAAAATCGTCTTTATATTACCGAAAAGACCAAACCGCTTATTGCGACGATACGTGGACAGCTTGATGTGATCACCGAGCAATTGCTTGCCCCACTTAGCCCAGACGAGCGAGACAGTCTTCACGACCTTTTAGTAAAAATCATTGCGTAACCCTACAGTAAAGAAACAAAGCCATGAAACGTTTAGCCTTATATTCAATTGTTCCTGCCATCCTTCTCATCGGAGTACTTGTGGCCTATTTAACCGGGGGGCGATATATAAGTACTGAAAATGCTTATGTTCGCACGGGCATAATCAGTGTTGCAGCCAAATCTTCCGGCGAAGTCATAGAAGTTCTTGCCAAGAGGAATCAAAAAGTTAAGGCAGGTGATGTTCTTATTCGCTTATCTGATGACCTTGAGCTAGCCAAAATAAAACAGTCTCAGGCCAACTTTATCAAACAAAATGCCATCGTTCATGCCATTAAAGCCACCTACCAGCACAGGCTGGCAAAGATCGAAGAAGAAAAAGAGAATCTCGCTTTTGAAATGAGAGAGCTTAAACGGGCAAAAGGATTGGCTAGAACCCACAATTTATCAGAAGCGAAATTAGACTCCCATCTCCACAAAGTTAAAATCGCTCAAAAAACTATTGATGCTATGCGGCG
>CBFDBT010000202.1:0-4626 GCA_965603115.1 uncultured Alphaproteobacteria bacterium | reverse complement strand
ACCGAACCACCGTCCGCAAATCTCTTCTTATAAATTACAATGTCAAAGATCAAAATGAGTTAAAAACTCAATAAAAGCCCGACCGGAATGTCCAGTCTTAATAGAAGAACCCCTATGTCAGGCAGTGTGTCGGACCGGACTTTCGTCAGCGTGCGACAGGGCGTCGTATATATGGGGTTTTATCCCCGACTGTCAAGTAACAATTAATGTTTTTCAACAGCACCTTGCGAGCAATGAATTCACTTGTTAGCTTGGTTAAGCAACCTTGCCTTTGAGTGCGATGCCTCTCGTTCGGTGAAGCGGGTTTTAGGGGGTGTTGATGAAATGCGCAAGCCCTTTTTTTAATCTTTTTCTTTTTTTTTCATTTTTACTTAAAAACCCGCAGAAAACCTAGCCTTTAAGAAATTAACAATTCTTTAATATAGTGAATTGACAGGCGCGCAACAAAAGGCCATTTTCCTATAGAAGAATAAAGTCACCGTTGTTACAAGGTAAAGTCATTATTATTACAAGCTAGTATGACGTATCTCAAAGTAAGATTAGGAGCTAGGGGCGCTGTCTCGAATAAATCTATGATACCAGATCAAAGTGAAAGAATTACCACACAAAGTCACGCCCCAACCGCAGGGCGCTTTGGTAACCTAAGCGAGTCGATAGGCTCCAATAGATGGCAGCGCCATTTGGTATTTTTTTGCATAGGCCTTTTTGTAATCATCGGCCTCATGTCCATTGTCACCGAGGATCCAAATCTAGCAAGCAACCCTATCGAAAAAGAAATTTCACAAGAAGCAAGTAAGAATACACCAATTGTTACCGCTCTCGAACAAGAAGAAACCCTCACCTTAAAAAGCGGACAAACCCTCATTGAAGCGATTAGAAGAGCAGATGTACCTTCTAAGGCAGCCCATAAAGCCGTGAACCAACTTGGCAAGGTAGTTGATGTCAGACGCCTATTCCCCGGTCAAAAAATTCATCTTCAGTGGCTCGAGACAGATGAGAAAAAATTTACAGGTCTGTGGATGCGTGATGGCTTTGACAAACGCGCCGAAGTTTCCTTGCAAGAGAATGGTAAATTCAAAAGCTCCAGCCACGCTATACCTACTTTAAAACTCAGTCGTTATGCTGAAGGCACTATAGAGGATAGCCTTTATCTCTCTGCTGAGCGAGCGGGCGTACCAGCTGGAATAATTGTCACCATGATAAATTTGTTTAGTTTTGATGTGGATTTCCAACGTGAAATTCGTCCGGGTGATAAATTTGCGGTTTATTTTAACCGCTCTTACTCTGAGAGTTTTGATGACATACGTGACGATGACATTCTTTATGCAAAGTTAGAGCTTCGCGGCAATGTCATTGAGCTTAAACGATTCACCCGAGGCAATGGGGACACTGAATATTACAGCCCTGAGGGCAAGAGTGCGCGTAAATTATTGATGAAAACCCCCCTTGATGCTGCTAAGATTACATCAAGTTTTAACCCCAATCGCAAGCATCCCGTCCTTGGCTACACCCGCGCCCATACAGGGTCTGACTTTCGGGCCCGCACAGGCACACCTATAATGGCCGCAGGCAATGGCACCGTAGAGCGCGCCAGTCGCCACGGCACATATGGCAATTACATCCGTATCCGTCATAACGGTACCTACAAAACTGCTTATGCACACCTTAGTAAATATGGCAGAGGCATTAAAAAAGGCGCCCGCGTCAAACAAGGACAAATCATAGGCTACGCCGGGGCCACGGGGCGGGTCACAGCTGCGCATTTGCATTATGAGGTGCTGGTAAATGGGAAATTCGTCAACCCGATGACCCTTAGACTACCAACAGGTCACGCCCTGTCCGGCAAAGAGAAAAAGAAATTTTTTGCAGAACAAATTATACAAACACAAGAACGCGAGAGTGCCAAAGAGGTATCTCGCGCCTTGTTATTTGTTCAAGATATGGCTAGCGCAGAGCCAGTGACCGCTGATTATTAATATTAATCAATCCTCAGCGCCCTCACCAGCCTCTACAACAATGTCTAGGCCATCATCACCCGCACTCACCACCACTTTATCTCCACTTGTTAAGTTCCCTTGAAGAATTAACTCTGCAAGCGGGTTTTGCAAGTATTTCTGGATAACGCGTTTGAGAGGTCGTGCGCCATAAACGGGGTCATAACCCGTATCACCAAGCCATTTTTTCGCAGCATCTTCAAGCACAAAGCCAAGTTTGCGATCAGCCAAAAGATGCGCTAGGCCTTGGCACTGAATATCCACAATATCGGTCATATGCTCACGTGATAACCTATGGAAGAGAATACTTTCATCCAAGCGGTTAATAAACTCTGGTCTAAAGGCTGATCTAACTACCTCCATGACACCTTCTCTCACATCATCCACGTCACCACCATCGGGTAACTCAGCAAGTAAGTGACTGCCAAGGTTCGATGTTAAAATGATCAAGGTGTTTTTAAAGTCCACTGTTCGGCCCTGACCATCGGTTAGGCGCCCGTCATCCAAGACCTGTAGCAGCACATTAAAGACATCACTATGCGCTTTTTCCACCTCGTCAAACAAAATCACTTGAAAAGGTCTGCGGCGCACAGCTTCGGTCAAGACACCGCCCTCATCATAGCCCACATAGCCTGGAGGCGCACCAATAAGGCGAGACACGGAATGTTTTTCCATAAACTCTGACATATCAATGCGCACCATCGCTGTTTCATCATTGAACAAAATTTCTGCCAGCGCCTTTGTCAGCTCCGTTTTACCCACACCAGTTGGCCCGAGGAACAGGAAGCTTCCTATTGGCCTGTTCGGGTCTTGCAGTCCTGCCCGTGCGCGACGTATAGAATTTGAGACCGCAACAAGGGCCTCATTTTGGCCGATCACACGTTTGCCAAGCTCCTCTTCAAGGCGTAAAAGCTTATCGCGTTCGCCTTCCAGTATTTTATCAACAGGCACACCTGTCCAGCGCTCAACGACCGCAGCGATATCCTCACTGGTAACTTCTTCACGCAGCATGGCGTCACCTGCAACCTGTTCGGCAAGTTCAAGGCGCTCGAGTAAATCAGGGATTACCCCATGCTGAATTTCACCAGCGCGGGCAAAATTACCGCTTCTCTGGGCTTCATCCAACTCATGGCGTGCAGCATCAAGCTGCGCCTTGACATTTTTCTCACCCGCAAGCTTGTCTTTTTCAGCTTGCCAGCGTGTTGTCAGTTCAGACGATTCCTGCTCCAAGTCAGCCAGTTCTTTTTCAAGATCCTTTAGACGCGATTTCGAACCTTTATCACTTTCAACCTTTAACGCTTCCCGCTCAATTTTAAGCTGGATGATCCTTCGATCAAGTTTTTCAATTTCTTCTGGCTTAGATTCGGTCTCCATGCGCAAACGTGAAGCCGCCTCATCCATCAGGTCAATCGCCTTGTCAGGCAAAAAACGCTCCGTTATATAACGCGCAGAAAGTGACGCCGCTGAAACCAATGCGCCATCAGTAATGCGAACCCCGTGATGAAGCTCATATTTTTCTTTCAAGCCTCGAAGGATAGAAATTGTATCTTCAACCGTTGGCTCTTCAATCATTACGGGTTGGAAACGACGCTCTAAGGCTGCGTCCTTTTCAACATGTTTACGATACTCATCCAGCGTCGTAGCCCCAATACAGTGAAGCTCGCCTCTGGCCAGCGCTGGTTTTAATAGGTTAGACGCATCCATGGCACCATCACCTTTACCTGCACCAACAAGAGTGTGCATCTCGTCAATGAAAAGTACGACATCGCCTTCACCCGATGTGATATCCTTTAAAACAGCTTTAAGGCGCTCTTCAAATTCACCGCGATATTTAGCACCGGCAATTAAGGCTCCCATATCAAGAGACATAATGCGCTTATCGCGCAAACTATCCGGTACATCACCGTTTACTATTCTAAGCGCCAAACCTTCGGCTATGGCTGTTTTACCCACACCGGGTTCACCAATAAGCACTGGGTTGTTTTTTCTGCGACGGGATAAAACCTGCATTGTGCGACGGATTTCCTGATCACGCCCTATAACAGGATCAAGCTTACCGTCCCTTGCGGAAGCCGTCAGGTCAGTTGCATAACGCTCCAGCGCTTCATAACTATCCTCAGCTGAAGCACTATCGGCTGTGCGGCCTTTTCGAATTTTATTAATGGCCGAATTAAGCGCTTTTTCTGTAGCGCCGGCCTCTTTAAGAATTTTTGATGCCTCGCCCTCGCCTGCTACCAACATAGCGAGTAATACGCTCTCAGCTGTAACAAATTTATCGCCTGATTTTTCAGATATTTCTTCTGCCTTGGCAAAAGTACGTGCAGTAACGGGATCAAGATAAATCTGCCCGCCCGCACCTTCCACTTTTGGGAATTTCTTTATAGCTGCATTGACAGCAACCAATGCCTCATCAGGCCGCGCACCTGCCGAGCGCAAAAGGTTTGCAGCCAAACCTTCTTTGTCGTCAAGAAAGACTTTCAGTAAATGCTCAGGCTTAAATTGTTGATGATTTTCTCGAATTGCCAGTCCTTGAGCGGACTGAATAAACCCTCGCGTTCTATCAGTATAATTTTCTATATCCATGGTCATGTCCCTTACCGAGCCTTTTTATAAGCACTCAATATACATTAAA
>CBFDBT010000201.1:0-4673 GCA_965603115.1 uncultured Alphaproteobacteria bacterium | reverse complement strand
AGCATGGTCTTGTAGACAAGCTTGGTAGCTTTGATGACGCGGTTAAAGCGGCTGCCACCCTAGCTGAAATTGAAAATTATAATCTGCTCTACTATGGTGAAAAACCAGATAAAATGACCGTCCTCCTAAACCAGATTTTCAATAGCAAGTTTGTTAAATCAGCGATTGGCAATAGCTCTGTAGTACCTCCCATGTCTCCTTTCATGAAACTTGCACGTGACCTACAAGCCGATGCTAAATTCCTGACACGTCTCAATGACCCGAACGGTCAATATCTCATATGTATGGAATGCCAAGTACAATAAAGGTTAGCCATGAACGATAAAAGCGACCAAGACTGGAAAGAAGAACTTACGCCCGAGCAATATCAGGTGTGCCGCTGCGGCGGCACCGAAGCGCCTTTTACGGGGGCTTACTATGATAAAAAAGACAAAGGCACCTACACTTGCGCCTGCTGTGGTGAAGGCCTTTTTGCCTCTGATACCAAATACGATAGCGGCTCGGGTTGGCCCGCCTTTTGGGCCGCCATGGGGGAAGATAAAATCGCCGAAATCCGCGATACATCTCACGGCATGGTCCGCATCGAAGTGCGCTGCACCAAATGTGACAGCCATCTTGGTCACCTTTTCCCTGATGGCCCTGAGCCAACGGGCATGCGCTACTGCATTAATTCCGCGTCTTTGGGCTTTGAGGGGGAGTGATATGGACAAATACATTGTTACGAAAGAAGAAATTGAAGATTTTGAAGGTCTTGATAAAATCCATTTTCTCAATAAGAACGCTCGTAGATTAAATAAATCTTTGGGGGATCTTACAGGTCTATCTGGCATTGGTTTTCACATCATAGAGGTGGAGCCCGGATATGAATCTACAGAATTCCATATGCACTGTCATGAAGAGGAGTGCGTTTATATTCTTGAAGGTGAAGCGCTATCCACGATTGGTGACAAAACATCTTCTGTAAAAGCAGGTGACTTTATCGGCTATCGCGCTGGTGGAGAGGCTCACACACTCAAGAATTCCGGCACCACGCCCTTAAGGTGTATTGTTGTTGGTCAACGCCTAGTTCATGATGTAGCCAATTATCCAAATTTGAACAAACGCCTCTATAGAAACAAGGGTTTAAAACTGAATCTTGTTGATATTGAAAATATAAGCGAGCCTGATGCTGGTAAAAAGGCATAAAATATATACCCGTCGTTCGCTATGATTTAAATCTCCTGCAAGCCGAAGCTGATGGCGGCGAAAAGTCCCATGAACATAACGCTGACATACATCACCCACAAGAAACAGAATTTAAAAAAGGCTTTTATCCAGCCTTGCTCTTGGGCGATTTTTAACGAGACGAACATATAGAGCATCGCACCCCAGAAAAAGACCGTTAAACCAACATCGCCGCCAAAGCGTGGTACAATGATCAGGAGTGCTGTCATAAGCAAAAAGAGGAAGGTGTGATAATGCAGTGAGAACATCAGTTGATTAAAATAAAACTGTTTTGGTCCCCAGTGCGTGAACCGCAGCATGAGGGCAAAAATCGGCACAATAAGAATAAGAACACGTGGCAGCCACTTATTAAACACTTCATTCATGCGTAATGGGTCAAGCAGCGCTTTAGAAAATCCCATAACTATATTTTTCGCCCACTCCGGTACATCATCGTTATTGAGTACATCAGCCAAGTTCTCCTCAGTCAAGCCAATGCGCCCTTCCAGGTCTGGCTTAACAAACATTTCTAAATTGATATCATAAGGCAACATATCATCACCAATTATTATGTTGTCTTTACCGCTTTCAATATCTTTTAGCCCCTTGCTTACACCTGTTTTGTCTAACAAGCCTTCTAGTTTTTTTCGCTGATCTTCCGGCAGTTCACTTAGCCCTTTAGCAATTTCAACTTGTGCTTTTTTGGCCTCAAGTGCCTTTTCTTGAGGATCACCACCTATGGGAATTACAATAGAGGAGGGCAAATCAATACTATCATCCTTGACAGCGCCTGCCCCCGCCTCTTCAGCAGTATCCATCACCGATTCCACCACAGATGATTTAGGGGTCACTTTAAGATCAATCAGTGCCAAATCGGTTAACTCTAGGGCCAGAAAGAAAATGACCGACATCACCAAATAAGCGCGAATGGGTGGCACGAAGGCGGCGCGGCGACCCTGCACATACGCGCGGGTCAATCCACCCGGCACCAATACCAGTAGTATGAACGATTTTACCAAGCGGCTGTCTGACGAAAAAATATCATCGAGCAGAGCTTGCAGGAAAGTCCAAAATGGGCGTCGTAGGTCATCGTCTTTTTGACCGCAAATATGGCAGTAAGGCCCGGTGAGTGGCACATTACAATTCATACAACTTTGACCAGATTCAGTCGCTAATTGAGCTTTATCCCGCGCTTTTATCAAAAACTTTGCATCTGCCTCACGGCGGTGATGCCTTAATTTTTCTGTCCACTGGTTCAAAAGTTTTTTCATAAACTACCCGAAATTTTTATCCGCCACAAATGGGTTTGTTTTACGTTCTCGGCCAAACGTAGATAACGGTCCATGACCGGGCACAAAACTCACATCATCACCAAGCGGCCAAAGTTTTTGCGTTATAGAATCTATAAGGTCTTGGTGATTACCTTTAGGAAAATCAGTGCGCCCGATGGAGCCTGCAAACAATACATCGCCTACAAAAGCAACGCGACTTGCTTCATCATAAAACACCAAATGCCCCGGTGTATGTCCCGGGCAATGAATGGTTTTCAGCACAGTGTTGCCAACTTTGATTTCAGCCCCTTCATTAAGCCACTCATCCGGCAAACAGCACCGCAACCCTGGCATTCCATATTTTGATGCCTGTTCTTCAATGCCATCTAACCAAAATTTGTCAGATTGTTCTGGCCCCATGATTGGAAGTTCAAGCTTTTCTTTCAAGTCTTGTGCTCCGCCCGCGTGATCAAGGTGACCATGGGTGAGTAAAATTTTCTCAAGGGTAATGCCGCGTTTGTCGACCTCGGTCAAAATTGCATCAACATCACCGCCGGGATCAACAAGAGCCCCTTTCATGGTTTCATCACACCAGATGATAGAGCAATTCTGCTGGAACTGTGTAACTGGAACAACATGGACTTTTAACATGAGCAATCTTTCATCATCTAGGGGTAGCCGTCAGCTTGCGCTAACTCTAACCAACTTCTTTTTATATCTCAAGTCACGATAACACTTGTAATTACAGCCTAACTGCTGTAGCAAGCCGCAAAGTTTTTGGACACTGACGAAAAGTCAGGCCCATATTTTAAGTAGATTTTCTTAAGGATACCACCATGTTGCGCTTAATCACTATTACACTCTTCATAACATTTCTAACCGGCTGTACTGTTGTAGAGCCAATAGATAGAGCAGCTTTAAAAGAGATCAATAAACCAACCGCCGACAAAACTGAATCTGTCGCGAAATAAAACCTTCTTATTATTGGGCTGAAACTGTGCCTGTGATTAAACCAGCTTAAATATCGGCCAAGTCTGACGCTCGTACATTAAGAGCCTTAGCAATATCATTAAACATTGCAGTTTCTCTCGGGCGTGTGTCATCATCAGCCTTAATCACCTTTGCAAGGGACTGCATGATAGTTTTTTTATCGTCTTGATTTAATTTACTTTCTACGCCTGCTAAATATTTTTGTATCGTGCGATCTTCAAGAAATTCACTTCGTGCTTCCATGTGGACAGCTTTAGCATCTACATCAATGCCTGTTGTATCTTTGAAAATGCTCTGTACCATCTCCACTTCAACTGGCGCAACATTGGTATCAGCATTTGTCATAACGGCTAAAGTTTTAAACAGAGCTTCTTGAAACTGGCTCATACTATCTGTCATATTTTCCTCCTTGATAGCTGACCACTCCATACAGACTGATCAATCTTACATACCCATAAACCTCAACTATAGTGTAAATTATAAAAAGGTCATTAATAATATTTAATTAAAATGCACTCGCAATTTGCGAGCAATTTCTGTACTCTTATTTGATATATATGAGATTATATTTATAAAGCTAAATTGGCTTAGGAGTTAAATACTATGTTTGATGAGGATAAACCTCACATCGTCAAAAAAAATAAATCGGATGTAAAAATTTTACTAACGACCGGAGAAGATTTTACTGGATCGGTATATTTGCGCAAGCACGAGCGCGTTATCGACCTTATGAATGACGATCGAAGTTTTATCCCGATATCAATTGATGATGACGTAATAAAAGTTGTCAACAAAACCGCAATAGCCGAAATTTCTGTCATTATAGAACTTGACGATGATGCTCCCGAATTCAATGTGCCGGATGCCTCTACTTATGCCCTAACCGTCACACAGGCGATGGCTGTTTTTGGTATTAAAGCGGGATATACTCGACAAGATGTTAGCGACCATCACAAAAAGCTTATATCCCGCCTTCATCCCGACATTGGCGGCAGTGACTTTCTAACAGGTCAATTGAATGCAGCCCGAGACATACTGAACAAGGAACTCAATAAAGCTGAGCGGACGACTGGTATGTAATATCAAATCGGGGGATGCACGAAGCTATATATTCCAATTCCGATATAAGAATTAAAATCACAATATATCATTAAGCAACTGAAATTTGCTGCTGGCTGGGGCGGCAGGGATCGAACCTGCGAATGCCGA
>CBFDBT010000200.1:0-4682 GCA_965603115.1 uncultured Alphaproteobacteria bacterium | reverse complement strand
GGTTCAGTGTAATTGATAAGCCGGGCGTGCTGGCGGGTATCTCTTCGGTGCTTGCAAATAACAATATCAGCATAGCCAGTATGTCACAGGAAGAGCGCAAGGAAGGCGAACAGGTGCCTGTCATAATGTTACACAACATAGTGCGGGAAGCATTACTAAGGTCGGTGACATGAGTGCTGCAGTCAGTTAATCGGTAGACGAGGTAACTTTCAACAGTACCAACAATAATATCACCGGCTTCGGCTTGATCTCGTAGTCCGCCCTCATTCAGTAACCAGTTAATTTTTGAGGCTGAGAAGTATGGATCAAGAACAAGGCCCGTTTTTTCGCCTATCATTGATTCAAAGCCGGATGTTTTAAGCGAATTGCAGAAATCAGCTGTTCGTCGATCTTGCCACACAATTGCCCGTGATACAGGCTTTCCTGTTTTACGATCCCAAAACAAGCTTGTTTCTCTTTGGTTAGTAATCCCAACAGCAATGGCTTTACGATTTTGTTTATTTTGTTCTTGGATAACCTCGTTCAAACAATTGAGGGTTTTGTCCCAAATTTCTTCACCATCATGTTCTACCCAACCATTTTGAGGGTAATATTGTGTAATTTCTTTTTGTGAAAGACCCAGTATCTCGCCGCTATGTGAAAAAGCCAGTACCCGCGTTGTAGTCGTTCCTTGGTCAATCGCGAGTATATAATCAGCGGTCATTTTAGTCCCCTCTTGTCAGTTTACTATAACGCCAAGATGTTTGCGCGCCTGAGTGCGCGTGTCAATAGACCTTGTGCAAGAATGGAAATGAAGGCAATCTAAAGCCATGGATATTGCAAATTATAAAAATTTACTGCTTAAGAAAAAAATTGAACTTGTCGAGATTGATCAAGCATCGGCAGGGTCGAGAAAAGCAGTTGAACTAGACCAAACATCCGTTGGCCGCCTGTCTCGCATGGATGCGATGCAGGGTCAGGCGATGAATAATGCAATAGCAGAGCGTCGCAAACTGGGTCTGTTGAAGATTGAAAGCGCTCTCAAGCGCATAGAAGATGATGAATATGGCTTTTGTCTGCGGTGTGGAGAGGAAATTGCAAAAAAGCGTTTAGACTATGACCCTGCCACACTTCATTGCTTAGACTGTGCAAGTCAGTAACTTAAGCTGAATTCTCATCTTTAAGCTTTAAAGAATCATAGACATCAAATTCATGCTTGATCGACCATTCAATTAAAAAGCGGTACACATCTTCTGCCATTTGTTCATCACCGTCACAAGACTGTGTTGAGGCAATGACTTTTGATATGACATCTTCTATACGCCAATCATCTCGCACAGCGTTGCGATCTTGCTTAATGTGGCCCGCTAATTTTATATAGCCTAAACGCTCAACAAGAAGCGGAACAATGGCACGATCAACACGATCAATTTCTTCACGAACTTCAGACATTGTCGTGCATTTCTTCATTAGATACTCCATAAGGATTGAATAGCTATATTCATGCTCAACTATACTATTGAGCTACCTCTTACAATCACTTTCAAGCGGACGCAACCTTCCTGCGCCTTTAACCACATAACATCCTAATTTTTTTGTTTTTAAAGCTTCACAGGTCGCATTGGCTTCGGCACGGTCATCATATTCTCCGAGTAATAATCTGTACCGTATATCATCACCTTCCCCAAAAACTCGGAGATTAGGTTGCTCGTATACTTCTGCGGCAGCCACACGTTTGGCTATACGGCACCATTCAGTTTGTGCGCTGATGATATTTGTAAAAGCGGCTATTTGTACGCGATAGGCGTTGCGGGCTTCTATTGCCATATCTTGTGGTGCCATGTCTACTTTGGCTGTCTCTGCGATTATTTCAGGCTCTATAGCTTGACTTGTTGTTTCAACTTTGATGGGGGGTGTTGATATTACTTCTTCAGAAACAACATCTTCAGAAGTCATGGGCACGGATAAAGGCGCTGTCATGACAGCTGCGTTATTGTCCGTTACATCATCCTCTTTTGAAGAGAATTCTTGTTGTTCTGGTAATTTTTCATCTACAATTGTTAATGGTGAAGCGGCTTTCTTCTTTTCTATCAGGGGTGCCATCTCATCTAACACTACAGCTTCTTGTGGAAGGGCTTTGAGCGGAATACCTGATATAGATTCTTTTTCTTCTGGTATACTCTCATCTGGCATAACTGGTTTTTGAATAACTTTTTGCGGCACGGATAATTGCAAATCACTTTGTGTCAAGGCACTGACATGTTGGGTTTTGGTGTTTTGTGCCTCTGTTTTTAGAACCGGTGCTGGTTGAGGTAGAACAGGACTGCTTCTTTCAGCGCGCTGATTTACTAAATCGCGAGCCATAGCTTCTTTTGTGAGATCTTGTGTTTTCCCGGATTTTTCCGCCGCTTGTTTGCCATCTTGTAGGTAAGGCAGCGCATCAATGGGGATATTGCGGGTAAACACTGCCCTTGCTCTTATTTTTGGAGGTAATTTACCTAAGGCTTGGTAAAATGAAAAATTTTCACTTACTTCTTCGTCTGTCAGTATTGATCGAGCAAGAGATAGAGCAGCATCTATCTGGTTGTCCATTGCATATATAATTGCGAGTGTTTCAATGCTTGCATTTCTATTTTGAGCATTAGTCAGGTTTTTTTGTAGTACAGATATTGCTGTTTTATGGTCATTATAAAAGGAATATGACAAGGCGAGGTTGTCAGTAAGTCTGGCAGCATTAGGATTATAGTTGAATGCTGTGGAATAATAATTCCTAGCAATGCTAGGACTACCCAACATATCACTGGCAACTCCAAGTAAATTTGATATTCTGTAATCGCTACGTTTCATATGGGGCGCAAGAATAGTGATTGCATTGGTTGCTTGATCATCGGCAATTTCTATTTCAGCTGCGATTATGGCAATATCTGGATCATTTGGATGATATTTTTGAGCATCTATTATCGCTCTACGCGCGCCAACGGGGTTATTAATTTCTTGAAGTAAGCGAATTATGCCAAGCCATGGATCAAGCAATCTAGGATTTGCAACGCTGGCTTTGCCATATAAATTTAGAGCACTAACAAGGTCGCCAGATTGCTTAAATCCTTTTGCTAGTCTAACCAATGCAGCAGGGTCTTGTGTTTCATACTGATAATCTTTTTGGCTTTCTGTTCTTTTACTCTGAGAAGGAACAGACGATGGTGTTATTGTATTTGAAGATGAGCAGGATGAGAGGATAAAAAATGAAAATATTACCTTTGAAAAAATGCTATAAGACACGTTAAAATCCTTTTGTTTTCACTTTTATCAGAATGTTGTTTAAGTATAGATTGCAGTGAGAATGACTTTGACGCAATGGTGAATTTGCCAGAATTTGCAATTATCTTATTTTTATAGTATATTAAGCTACTATTTAATGTTGTATCGTTATGCAGCAGAATGACTGTAAGGAGTAGTGATATGGACGTACAAGGTGCTGGACTAGCCAGTAATCAGCCAGTTGCAACAAGTGGACTCGCTGGATCGCAGGAAACTGCGGCTACTGAGGCTAAAAGAGCCGACGATTCTACTATTGAACGTAAGGAAGTTGAGCCTTCTGATGCCGGGTCCGGTGTTGGTACTAATGTAGACATACAGGCTTAAAATTCCAATATTGTTAGTAAGTGTGCAGCCGATTCGGCTGCATTTTTGCTGCTAAAATTTAATTAAAATTTAACTCAAACTGTTACTGATTATAAGCTTCCAAGCAATGCTGTCCAAGTTAAACTCATCAGCCTTGATATCTCCCCTTGTTCAAAATCCACCTTTTGAATGTCGTGAGAATTGTTCTTTAATCTACGGATATAACTTTTAGTCAAAGGTGCTAATAAAAAAGCACATTTATCATCTTTTGGAACTGATTTTACAGCCTGCTTTAATAAAGTTTCAGCTTCATCGCAAATAGGCATTATGGCGAGACTAAACTCTGGAGAAAAATCTCCTTTATAGAGGTCTTCCACCTTAATGTTTGCTTCTCTCAAAATTTCGTCTGGAATCAAACACCTTTGTGTGGTTGCGTGAAAGGATATAGCACGGATAATACCCACTAGGCCCCATGCTGTACCCAGGTCTTCACATTGGTTGCGATGAGAGTGCTGGTCGTCATTTGAAATAACCTGAAGACTTATACGACTAAGGGTGCCTGCCGTTTGACGGCAATAGTCGTTAAGTGCACTTAGCGTCTTAGGGGTTTCATTAAATAATTCATGGTCGCGTGCTTGAAGCATTATTAATAAGTCTTCAATATTTATTTGATGGTTTATTAGTGCTGTCGAAAGCTCTTCAACAACTGGATGCTTGGCAACTATCCCCTTTTTAAGATTTTCGAGGCTATCTCTCCACCATTGAAGCTTCATCTGGCTTACCAATGGTTCTTTACTGTTGTCGATTACTTTTGATATCTCAATATTAAATGCATAAAGGGCTAATAGACTTCTTCTTTTGTCCTTATCAACGAAAAGTGTGGTGAGATATCTGTTATGGTCGTCTGCATAAACCATATCAGCACAGATTGCTTTACTTTCTGTTTGTTTTTCAATGTGTGAAGCCTTTGTCATATCCGATAGATGGCACAGCTTTATAAAAAATCAATCAAAAAGAAAATATAACCATAATTATGATGGTATAAGTCCAGTACGACTTGTAACTTTTTTGAGTTACGGTTA
>CBFDBT010000199.1:0-4687 GCA_965603115.1 uncultured Alphaproteobacteria bacterium | reverse complement strand
TGTGCCTGTGCTTGTGCTTTGGTCGATCGGGGCGTCGGTTTGACCTGGTTGCATGGCTAGGCCTTCCATAATGGTCTTGTTAATGCTTATAAGGTCTTCAATTTTTTCACTGCCTTGCATTATTAAAGAGGTATGCTTTGAAACCCAAATGGACAAGGATATAATGCCGGCTCGAATTTCTGGAGTGAGGGAATTGCCTTTAGCTCCGCAATCAGTAGAGAGGGTTGACCACAACCGCCTGTTCCAATCGAGAGCTTCCATAGTGATGGTGTCCAACGCACCGCGATCATTTGCTGATATCAGTTTTCGCGTTACTTCTGCAAATAGACGATATTCTGTCTGCCTAGGCTGCTCAGCAGCATTTTGCGTTTTTTGATATGCATTATAGGACATCCATTACCTCATACTCTAATTGATACTATGATAACCTTGTCGCTTCGAATTCTACTAGCTTTTTCCCGGCCATCAGGGCTTTGTAATAATTATTATTCATAACCTCTCGGCTCATTGTAATGCAAAGCTCTATGGCTTCTGGGGTACTAATAGCATTCATAAACTCAGTCATCCTTAGTGCAAACTCATCGTGGTACTGATCAATTTTGCCATCTTCCATATACATAAGCATAACAGCAAAATAGATGCGTTTAGCTGGCGTTGTTGCTTCATCTTCCTGCATGATATCTTTTTCACGCAATATTGAAGCTTTATTATGAACGATCAGCGTTGCACGCCTATCTCCATTAGCAATAACTGTGCCGTTTATGACAATTTTCTCATCAGGCTTAAGTGATAGTTTAAGTGCCATAATTGCATTCCCTCCCTAGGAATATTAATATTTCCATGTATATCTGGACGTTATAAGTTGTAAGATATAGATTAACATAGTGAATAAATGATTACTAATGTAAATATAATTTCTGGGATCGGGGTTCTTTGTATGTTTTATTTGGAAATAAGCAGTGACATTTAGTCTGTCTCATATAGCTGGGCCTTTTATCATTGCAGAGGTTTCGGGTAATCATATGGGCTCTTTGGATAAGGCTATTGCTTTGATAGATGCCGCCAAGAAAGCTGGTGCTGATGCGGTTAAATTCCAAACATACACACCTGATACTATAACATTAGACTGTGATGGCGCGGCCTTTCGAGTTGAAGGTGGTCAGTGGGGTGGTAGGCGCCTTTATGATCTATATCAGGAAGCCCATACCCCATTTGAATGGCATGAATCCTTATTTAGCTATGCCCGCAGTGCTGGGATTATGCCCTTTAGCGCACCTTTTGACCTTTCGGCACTTGATTGACTAGAGGGTTTACAGGTTGAAATATATAAAATTGCGTCTTGCGAGCTTGTTGATCATCAATTGATCAAAGCGGTTGCGCGTACTGGAAAGCCAATATTTATGTCCACAGGTATGGCAACACTTGTGGAAATTGAAGAAGCTCTTGATGTTGCGAGAAAAAACGGGGCTCGTGAAATATGTTTATTTCATTGTATAAGTGGTTATCCCACGCCGGCATCACAAGCCAACCTGGCGACTATAACCGATTTAAGTGACCGTTTTGATATTATGGTCGGCCTTTCTGATCATACTAAGGATAATGTAATTGCTTCAGCGGCCATAGCTATGGGGGCCAAAGTTATTGAAAAGCATCTATGTCTTTCGCGTGATGAAGGTTCGGTTGATGCTGCTTTTTCTCTAGAGCCTAAAGAATTTTCTGAAATGGTTTCCAATTGTCAAAAGGTTCACAGGGCTATTGGAGCAGTTCAATACGGCCCAACAGATGCTGAAGCTGAAAGTCTGAGGTTTCGACGGTCTCTTTATATTGCTGAGGATGTTGCCAAAGGGGATATTTTTAATAGTCAAAATGTTCGTTCCGTCCGCCCCGCGGGGGGGGTGCATGTTAAACATATGGACGATATTATTGGCAAAAGGGCTACATCAAACTATGCCAAAGGGACAGCCCTTACTTGGGATATAGTTGAGAAGTCTGATGTTATAGATGATATTTCATGAATGTTTTGATTACCAGTGCATCGTCTAAGCTGCGTTTGATAGATGCCTTTCAAAATGCTGTTCAGAGTAGTGGGGGTAAAGTTATTGCTGTAGACAGCAATCCTGCCTGTGCTGCGGCCACTTTTGCGGATCACTTCCACATAATAGCTCATGATGACGATGAAGGGTATGAACGGTCATTGTTTGAGCTGTGTAAGCAGCACGAAATAGGGCTTATCATTCCCACAAGAGACGGGGAATTAACAAAGCTCTCTGCTATGCAAGAAAGTTTCAATGATTTTGATGTTTTTCTTCCTTTGCCAGCTTCAGATAAGCTTACAAATATTATAGATAAAGCAAAGTTTTATGAGTTTTGCCTAGACAATAGCTTTCCTGTTTATGAACGAGTAAAACCAGACCTAAATGCTGATTGGCCACTGTTTGCAAGAGAAAGAAATTCTGCTGGAGGCAAAGGGTCTAGGGTAATAGAAGGACTGCAAGACTGGCTAAAAGCGGGACTGAATTCCGACGATGTGATTTGTCAGCAAGTATCAACAGATAAAGAATATAGCATCGATGTCTTTTTAGGATTTGATAGTGAGCCAATAAAAGCTGTAGCTCGCCAGAGATGTGCTGTTGAATATGGTGAAAGCAAAGTTGGAGTCATTGTCGACAATCCCGAGCTTTGTGCTATGGCGCTTGAAATATCTGCAAAACTGGGTCTAAAGGGACATAATCTAGTACAGGCATTTTGTTCTGACGATAATGATATTCATTTTATAGAGGTTAATGCCCGATATGGAGGTGGCTCTATGATGTCAGTTGCAGCGGGTATGAATACTCCGGCATGGTTATTGCGTCTTCTTGAGGCAGATGAAGATAACCTACAAAAAGCTATAGAGAATTTGAAGATGTCCAAAATCAGTTATGGAATGAAATTAACAAGTAGTAAGAGTGACCCTATAAACTATATACGGGCTTATAAATGACGACTGCTTTTTTTATTATAGACTGTGGGGTGTCTTCTGGATTGGGACATGTTCGGCGTTCGCTAGTTCTGGCTGATGCTTTGCAAAAGAAGGGGGTGAACTGTCAATTCAGTCTTACTTCTGACATTGCTATGCCGATGGTGAAGCGATATGGGTTTAAAGACATATTGGATCTGGAGGATATTCCTTCAGCTGTCGATATTTTGATTGTTGATGGTAATATTTTCAGCAAAAAACAGCTCCTTCAATGGGGAAAAACCGCTTCTTTATTTTGTCTGATTGATGACAATGGCACGCGCCCAATGAGGTCTGATGTTATTATTAATCCAAATTTGTACGCAAAATCAGTTCCTTATGATAAATATGACGTTGAAAGCTTTCTACTAGGGCCTGAGTATCACTTGATCGCTCCGGAATTTTTTTCCACACCTTCGCTCAGAGATATAGAATATTTAATCAGTTTTGGCGGGACAGATAATGGTCGTCTTGCAGGGCCTTTAATAAAGCGGCTACTTTTGCAAACAGATAAGAAAATCGTATGGGCAGTGCCACCGCATATAACGCCACAAGCTGATTTGGTAGCCTTAGCTGATATTAGCGAAAATTTTTCACTTGAGATCGATGTAAATATCCCTGAATTCTTTTCAAGAACACATTGCTTTATAGGTGGGGCAGGTGCAATGCTATCTGAGGCAATCGCATCAGGCTGCAATGTTGTTACCTGTGCCATAGTGCCAGATCAAGACAATAACATAGAGTTTTTAACGGCGCTTGGTTTGCCAGCTTTTAGTCAATTCGATGTTGATTTAATACTTAAGGCAGCTTTGAGCTATGATGAATACCCAAAACCTCTTGTGAAGCTGGAGATGCATGCTCCAGAGGCTATTGCTGATAAATTGATAAATTGGCTTAAGGATTGATAGAATGTCCAAGGCAGTATGTATAATTCAAGCAAGACGAGGTTCTACAAGGCTCCCTGATAAGGTGCTGTTGCCTCTTGGCGGGAAGAGTGTTGTCGATCATGTTCTTGAGCGTGCTTTGGCTATTAAGTGTGTTGATGAGGTTGTCCTCGCGACGACGAATAGCCCATCTGATGATGTTTTAGAGGAGATTGCACGCAAAGCTGGCGCTTCAGTTTATCGAGGTTCTGAGCATGATGTCCTCGACCGTTATTATCAAGCAGCCACCAAGGCTAAAGCCACACATGTGATGCGTATTACGGCTGATTGTCCGTTGCTTGATCCTAATGTGTGCAATCAACTCATTGAAAAACATATGTATGAGAAGGCTGATTACGGAGGGATAGGAAATTTTCCACATGGGCTTGATTGTGAATTTTTTACAATGGGGCTGTTGCAACAAGCACATGAAAAGGCAACAAGCAAAGGAGACCGAGAACATGTTACCTTGTGGATGAAGCGGCGCGAGGACCTAATAAAGATATGTGTAGTGCCAGAAGATAAGATAAATTATTCTGACTTCCGCTGGACACTTGATTATCCTGAAGATTATGAGTTTTTGAAGAGAGTATTTAAAGAATACCCCAGAGGAAAAGCCAATACAAACTGGAAGGACCTGTGTGAGTTTCTTATAGAGCGACCCCAATTGCAGAAAATTAACAACCAACAAGCACTTCAGTGGGCTTTAGAGACCAAAGAAATATACAAAAAAGCAAACCTTTGAATACTATTTATTCTATATTAC
>CBFDBT010000198.1:0-4718 GCA_965603115.1 uncultured Alphaproteobacteria bacterium | reverse complement strand
ACCACTAATGATGATACTTTTTTTACGGTCAACGATGAAGAGGAAATTTTCATCATCAAGATAAGCAATGTCTCCCGTCATTAACCAGCCATCTTTGATAGCCTCTTCAGTTGCCTCAGGATTTCGCCAATAACATAACATATTGGAAGCGCTTTTGATGGCCAACTCACCAACCGATCCCGTAGGACGCTCATTGCCCTGCTCGTCTAAAATCCGCATTTCCATAGTAGGCTCGAAGGGAATACCTGCACTTGCGGGTTTTTCGAGATAACTCTCGCGACTATTTACAGACCCAAGCGCATTGGTTTCTGTCATGCCATAGCCATTAGAAATATGGGTATTAAAACTTTCTTTTAACTCTGCCACCTGATGCGCTGGCCTAGATGCGCCACCAGACCCAATATCAGTAAGTGAACTAAGGTCATAACTGTCGCGGTCAGGGGCGTGCATCAATTCATAGGTCATGGTCGGCACACCAACAAAATTTGTTAACTTTTCTTTTTCGATCAAGCGCAAAGACTCACTTACATTCCACTTGTCAATAAAGACGAGTTTCCGCCCAAGCAACAATGACAGCATAAACAAGCTATTACAGCCAGTGATATGAAAGAGTGGCAAGCAGAGTAAAATACCGGGCTGAGGCCCCGATGTATCTTCTAGTGTGCCATCAATAATTTTTTGCGATGTGCCAAGCAATGCCCATGACATAAGCGTTGTCATTAAAGCGCGGCCGTTGGATAAAACCCCTTTGGGGTGATTGGTGCTGCCAGAGGTATAAAAAATTGTCGAAGGATTTTCCGCGTTCGTTTCAATATCTGGCCACACGCTGCCATCCTGCCCTTTAATAACATCATTGTAATCCCGACAACCTGTTGGCAAATCTCTTTTCACTCGAATGGCTATGCAGGGTAATTTATGGTCAGCTATATAATTTTCAATCGCATCAAGGCGGCGCTCATCCACCAAGAGCACTTTTGGCTCAGAGTTTTCAATGCCATACTCAAGTTCTTCGCCTGTCCACCACGAGTTTAAAAGTACTGCAATCGCACCCATACCCGTAATAGCTAGATAAGCTATGCACCACTCAGGGTAATTACGGCAAGCAACAGCGACACGATCCCCAGCCTGGATATCATAATCCTCATGCAGGGCTACAGCAAACTTTCTAGCTTCTTGAAAAGTTTCTGCAAAAGTCCAGCGCTCGTCCCCATATACCAAAAATTCAAGATCCCCGTGCGCATCGCCCATAGCATAAAAATCTCGTAATTTTTCAGGCATACCTGCAAATACAGTGTAGGGAATGCCGCCGAGAGTCTTTTTAACCACCTCAAAAGGCTGCCCTGGAGACGAGAGCATCTTAACGCCCTTAACTAGATTTTCAGTATAGTGAGTGCCTGCAGTCATTTATTTTCATTCCCCATTGATACATACAGAATCTGTATTTATTTGAACTTATGGTATGGTAATTTGATGCAAAGAGTCAAACACTCTCATCAGGTCTCTTGACCTAAGGGGCAATTTATTGAATCTTAGGTATGAAATCACTCGGGGAAGTTATAAATGGCACACGAAACAATAGATATTAATTTAGCTTGCGGGCCTATAAAAGCGATAAAAGAGAATAATTTGGTGAAATGCTTAGGCCTTACCTATGCAACAGCAGAGCGGTTTGCTCCACCCGAGCCAGTTTCCCCTTGGACAAAAAGATTAGATTGTACCGATTTTGGGCCAGTAGCGCCTCAAGTTCCTTCAGAATTGGACGACTTTCTTACTAAAGAAGGCGCACCACCCATATCAGAAGACTGTCAAAACCTTAATGTCTTTGCACCAAATCCGATGAAAAGCGGGCGCCCTGTGATGGTATGGATTCATGGCGGAAGCTTTACAATGGGGGCAAGTTCTCAGCCTGTCTATGAGGGCTCTGAACTGGCGCGGCGCACGGGCGCTGTCATAGTCACTATAAATTACCGTCTTGGCGTCTTCGGATTTTTAAGGCTTGCAGAAGCGACAGGTGGCGCGATCGACAATAGTGGCAACGAAGGTCTTTTAGACATGGTTGCCGCCCTTAAATGGGTGCAGCATAATATTGCCGGCTTTGGTGGCGACCCACAAAATGTCACTGTCTTTGGCGAATCCGCGGGTGCAAAAGCCATTGGTTGCCTGCTTGCTATGCCTGAGGCCCAAGGAGTGTTTCATCGCGCAATTTTGCAAAGTGGTGGCGCCGGCTCTGTGCATACTAAAGATCGCTCAAAGTCTATTGCTGAAAAATACTTCATCGCTTTTGGAAGTGATGACCCCGACATAATGCGGCAAGCGCCCTTTGAAACATGGCTGGCGGCCCAGCAAAAATTTGATGTCACACCGGAGTTAACAAGAGACTCCAGTTTAATGCCACTACGCCCCGTCATTGACGGGGAGCTTATCCCCTGCCTACCGCTTGAGGCGATACGTAAGGGGGCAGCTAAAGACATTCAGCTATTAGCGGGTACAACAGAGGATGAATATCGTTTGTTTTCTTATTCCAACCCAGTGCTGCGCGAGCTAGATAACGAGGGCGTACTCAAACGCTTTAATCGCAACGTTGGCGAGGACAAAGGCCAAGAGCTCTTCGATATGTATAACCAAGAAGGCCTGCCGCCTGTTGAAATATTAACAAGGGCTTATACTGATCATATATTCCGCATGCCGGTTGAGCGCATGCTCGCGGCACAAGCCAAACACCGCGACGATAGTTACCAATATTATTTCACATGGACTTCGCCGTCTCTTGGTGGCTTGCTTGGAGCCTGTCACGCCCTAGAACTTGGTTTTGTCTTTGGCACTTATGACGGGCGACCGGGTTTGAGTGAATTTTATGGCGAAGGAAAACAAGCTGATGCCTTGTCCCAAGCGATGACATCGGCTTGGGGTAACTTTGCCACAAATGGAAAAATAGAGAACTGGCCATGCTACCAACAAGCAGGCGATCCTGTGATGACCTTTGGCAAGTCACAAGACATAAGTACGATCCCTCATCCAGAGCGGATGGACTTTTGGAATGATTTATCCGATGACGTATTTTCGCTGCTTTGATGCTGAAAAGGCCCAATAATGCTTGATAAACTAAAAAATTCATCCCCCTTTGATCGCAAAATACAGCACGATCATAAATGTCAGGTCATTCTGTCAGAGGCGGCTGAGCTATTTAATACCAAAGGTACGCGCGCAACCACTTTGGCAGATATATCTGGGCGATTGAATTTAACCAAAACCAGCCTTTATTATTATGTTAAAACTAAAGAAGATCTCATTTACAAATGTTATGTCCAAACGCTGGACCGTCTGTTTGAATTTGCCGATCAAGCTTCCCTTGCGCCAAATGGCAAACAGCAATTGCTCGATTTTTCACGCCTCTATATGGAATATTGGCGCGATGTAAAATTGGGTCAAAAACCCCATATCGCACTGCTTACCGAAGTCCCTATTCTCAAGGGTAAGCATTTAAAAGACACAATGAGCCGCATTAATGCCCTTAGAACCCAGATAGCAGGCTTTATAAAAAGCGGCCTAAAGGATGGTTCAGTCAAAGATTTAGAGCCAGAACTTGCAGCCCAGTGTTTTATTTCCATGGTGCAATGGAGCATGACTTGGCTACCTGTTTTAGGACCTGATAAGGTCGGTTTTGCAGAAGAACAGTTTGATAAAATACTCACCGAGGGCTTAGCCTCTAAAGCCCCTTATCCTTTAAGCTGGGATTGCCCAGATCCTCTAGTAGCAAAACGCGAGACAGCTTATAGCAAAAGCGAACTCTGCCAGCAAAAACTAGAGGCCTTCTTGAAGGTTGGCACTCAGTTTTTTAATAACAAGGGCTATAAAGGCACATCTATTGATGAAATATCCAAAGCCCTGAATGCCACAAAGGGTGCCTTTTATTATCATATAAAGAACAAAGAAGAATTGCTGCTCAAATGTTTTGACCGAACACTGGAAATAATGGCCAAAAAACAAGACCGTGCTGATAAAATCGGTAAATCTGGGCGTGAAAAACTAGAGATGGCAGCCCACGCGCTTTACGTGGTGCAAAATAGCAGCGAAGGTCCACTTATCCGGTTTAGCCTTCTCAATGCTCTGGAACAAAAGACCCGTATTACCATGCTCAAGCGCACGCAATTGGTCAGTAAAGACTTTGGTCGCTTTGTCGCCGAAGGTAAAAAAGATAAAAGTATTAGAGATATAGATTCCTTTGTTGCAGAGCAATTGCTCACAGGAGCAATCGGCGGTGCGGTACCTCATTCTTATACCAAAGCCTCTAAAGATTTGGACAAGAATTCCGCTGCGTACTTTGCTATTCTGTTCAAAGGTCTCAATCCAAATCAGAGCTAAAGCTTGAATAGCACTGTAACAGTCAGTAAGAAGACCTCTAACAAGCATAGTTTTATGCCAAAGGGCCAGATATGACTGAAAACGCAATCAAACTAACCGAATATAGTCACGGGGCAGGATGTGGCTGTAAAATATCGCCCAAAGTGCTGGATATTATGCTGGCCTCAAAGCTTGATATAGCCCCAGATCCACGCTTGCTGGTTGGCAACGGTAGCCGCGATGACGCAGCCGCTTATGAAATAGAGGATGGTCTGGTTATCCTCAGCACCACCGACTTTTTTATGCCAATCGTTGATGACGCCTTCGACTTTGGTCGCATCGCCGCCACCAATGCCATCAGCGATATTTATGCCATG
>CBFDBT010000197.1:0-4738 GCA_965603115.1 uncultured Alphaproteobacteria bacterium | reverse complement strand
GGTACTGTATAGTATGCGTTCTGTTTATTATAGGTTTTTGAAGAAGTCATTTCCTTTATCATCTACCACAATGAAGGCTGGAAAATCAACAACGTCAATTCTCCATATAGCTTCCATTCCAAGATCGTCAAAGTCTAATACCTCAATTTTCTTGATATTGTTCTGGGCTAGGATAGCCGCAGGGCCTCCAATAGACCCCAAATAAAAGCCACCGTTTTTATGACAAGCTTCGGTCACTTGTTTGCTGCGGTTTCCTTTAGCTAAGCTGATCATGCTGCCGCCAAGCTTTTGAAAGGGTTCAACATAACTGTCCATACGACCTGCTGTCGTCGGACCGAAAGAGCCTGAGGGCATGCCGTCTGGTTTTTTTGCGGGGCCTGCGTAATAAATGATGTGATTTTTAAAATAATCCGGCATCGCTTCACCGTTTTCTATATTTTGCAATACACGGGCATGGGCCAAGTCACGCGCAACCACTATGGTGCCGGTTAAAGCAAGGCGTGTTTTTATAGGATAGGCAGTCAGCTCGTTTAAAATATCCTGCATTGGACGGTTAAGGTCGATATTCACCACGTCGCTCGACAGGGCATCATCTTTGATTTCAGGTAAATATTTGGCTGGGTCTGTCTCTAAGGCTTCAAGAAAAATACCTTCAGGGGTAATTTTTGCTTTTGCTTGCCTGTCAGCTGAGCATGATACACCTATGCCGACGGGCAGGCTGGCACCATGACGAGGCAAGCGCATAACCCGTACGTCATGACAGAAGTATTTGCCGCCAAACTGAGCACCAAGTCCCATGTTTTGTGTCATTTTGTGAACGACAGATTCCATCTCTATGTCACGGAATGCACGCCCTGATTCATCTCCTGATGTTGGTAGATTATCAAGTTCTTTAGTCGATGCCTGCTTAACGATCTTAAGATTTTGATCTGCGCTCAGACCGCCTATCACAATAGCAAGGTGATAGGGCGGGCAGGCTGCCGTACCAAGGGTGAGAATTTTTTCATTTAAAAAAGCCAGCATCTTATCTTCACGCAAAATGGCTGCAGTTTGCTGGTAAAGGAATGTTTTGTTGGCAGACCCGCCACCTTTTGCCATGAAGAGAAAGCTATATTCGTTGCCAGTGCTGCTATAAATATCGATTTGAGCAGGGCTGTTGTTTTTGGTGTTTTGCTCTTTGTACATGCTAAGTGGGGCCATTTGCGAATAGCGCAAGTTACGATTCACATAGGTGTTGACAATGCCTTGGGTGAGGGGTTCGGCGTCGTCACCATCTGTCCAGACATATTGACCTTTTTTGCCGATGACAATGGCGGTGCCTGTATCTTGACAGCTTGGCAGAACGCGGCCAGCTGCAACATTGGCATTTTTTAAGAGCTCTTTGGCAACAAAGTGGTCATTCTCGCTGGCTTCATCATCGTCAAGGATGCTTGCGAGCTGTTTGAGGTGGGCAGGGCGCAAAAGATGTGCAATATCCGCCATGGCAGTCTCAGCTAGTAATTCAAGGGCCTTTGGATCAATTTTAAGAATGGTTTTATCACCGACGACCTCGGTCGTTACATAGTCTGATGTTAGCTTTCTGTAGTTTGTTACATCCTCACCAAGTTGAATAAGCTTGCTATATGAATATTCAGTCATGAGCATATCCTTGTGATGCAGTAAATTTATAAGACTGTTAAACAGATGGGATTACTTAATCTGTTTTAAATCAGGATTTGTTGCGGAAAGCATCCAATGTAACAACATTGCTAACGCCAGATTCATCATTGTTTTTAGAATTCTTTTTAGTTTTGTTTTTTGTTTTCTGTCGCGCAGGCGCATTTTCTTCATTGGCAAGCTCAATAGTGACTTCATCAATGGCATGATCATCAGCTTCTAATTCCAGTGTGTCTTCACTTTGGTCTTCGCTATCATCATTAAATTGCAAGGCAAAAGAAACGCTTGGATCAACAAAGCCAACAACTGCTGCGTAGGGTATAACCAACAGTTCGGGTTTTTGATTAAAGCTTAAACCAATTTCAAACTGATCTTCATCAATTTTAAGACCCCAATAGCGGTGTTGAAGCACAATGGTCATTTCATCTGGGTAGCGGCTTTTAAGGTGCGGTGATATTTCTACGCCCTCAGCTTGGGTTTTAAAGGCAATGTAAAAATGATGCTCACCGGGGAGGCCATCTTTTTCAACATTTTTTAAAACGGTTTTCACGACGCTGCGTAAGGCGTCTTGAACCAGTTCATCATAATTTATCAAAATCTCTGACATTGTGTCTTTGTATCCACTCGTTACTTTAAAGAATCTATAGAGTTATGGTTATAAGCCTTACTAGACTTGTGGCAAATAATAAAGTGTGAATTTTCTTGGATAGTAAAGCTGTCGCTCCAGTAAAACACGCCTACTTAGAAAAGTTATTAGCATGTCATCTTGCCTTTGCTACCTTAAGTTTACAATTTAATCATGCTAATTATGAAAATATTAACTAAGATTGATTACCATCAATGCGTAATTAATTTTTTGGGTAAACTTTCGTTGAGTGTTGGCTTTGATGCCGTGTCCCCCAATAAATTATACACAATAATAGTCGTTTCATGGAGGTAAATATGACATATTTTAAGACTAAGATTTCTACAGCCCTTATAGCGGCAGCGATGATTGCTGCCCCCTTGCACGCCGGTGAAGGTGATTGGCTAGTGCGTCTACGCGGAATTCACGTTTCCCCAAGTGAATCAGCGACAATCACACCAATTGGTGGCACTGCATCAATCGACACTGCGACGGTGCCAGAGTTGGATATTACGTATTTTTTGACCGACTATGTAGCCGTTGAGCTCATTCTTGCAACAACAAAGCACAGTCCTATTGCGACAGGAACACTGGCTGGCGACGTGCCGCTGGGCTCTGTCTATCTTTTGCCGCCCACGGTTACCTTTCAATATCATCCTATGGCGGGCGAAAAGTTTAGCCCTTATGTTGGTGCGGGCATTAACTATACAATTTTTTACAAGGAAGAAGTACCAACGGTGACCGTAACCGACATTGATTATGCTAACAAGTTTGGTTTTGCAGCCCAATTTGGCGCTGATTATTCGCTAAACAATGACTGGTTTCTTAATGTTGATGTCAAAAAACTATGGCTAAAAACAGATGTAAGCATGAATGCTGACACCATTAACGCCGATGTTAAGATCAACCCGTGGATATTCGGCCTTGGTTTTGGTAGAAAATTCTAGTGCTTAAATAGATAGAAACTAAATAGTCTTGAGTATTGAACCCAGATGGATTTCCCCTCCATCTGGGTTTTACTTTGGTTGTTAGTTATCCGAATCAAGTTTGTTGGTGAGGCAAGGGCAACGCTCGCCCGCAGGGCTGAAAGCCCGAGGATGTTAAAGCGTTCAGACGCCACTAAGGCTTCCCTCGCATAAGCTCGGCCTCGCAGTCGCTCGGTACGCTCACTGGTCGTGAGCTAGTTATCCGAACCAGTTTACTGGTGAGGCAAGGGCAACGCCCGCCCGCAGGGCTGAAAGCCCGAGGAAAGACATTACAAAAAAAGAAATAAAGTGGTCCGTTCTGTTACTAGGTGGACCAAGCCCTACCTAGAGAGTCGAATCTCTAGGGATTCAAATGTTAGTTATCTGCGACTGCATTAAGCAGCAACAGCGAACTCGACGTTGTTGTCGTTTGCATTTGTATATAATGGTCCATCACAGCGGTACCATCCTGAGCAAAAAGTAATCACCTTTCAATACATGTCGATCCTATTTCGCCCCCATCAGAAAAAGTTTAACTATAGTTTTTGTAGTTTTGTCTAACTTTTTATGGTGGAGGCGCCGGGTACCGCCCCCGGGTCCATAATACCTAATTAATGCACCGTTTATTGCTATAGTCAGCAAGCTGACATGACTAATATAAGGCGCTTTGCCATAAATTGAAAGGGTCTGATTGAAATTGATCAATTTAATTATATTCTGGCTTTTAAATATGTGTTTGAGAGGCTAGTGTCAGCCCATAAACAGTCTATCTAGTTTTTGGGAGCAACCATGCAGCAATATCTTGACCTTATGAAGCACATTCGCAGTGAAGGCACTTTTAAGTCTGATCGCACAGGAACCGGCACCTATTCAGTGTTCGGCTACCAGATGCGATTTGATTTGAGTAGCGGGTTTCCCATGGTTACCACTAAGAAACTGCATTTGCGTTCTATCATTCACGAACTCTTGTGGTTTCTTCAAGGCGATACCAATATTCAGTATCTTCAAGATAACGGCGTTAAAATCTGGGATGAATGGGCCGATGACAAAGGTGACTTGGGGCCTGTATATGGTTATCAGTGGCGCAGTTGGCCAACACCGGACGGTGGCCATATTGACCAGATCAGCAACCTTATAGAGCAAATTAAAAACACACCAGATAGCCGCCGCCTCATTGTTTCAGCTTGGAATGTAGCCAATGTGGATGAAATGGCGTTGCCGCCTTGCCACTGTTTGTTCCAGTTTTATGTGGCGGATGGCAAGCTGAGTTGTCAGCTTTATCAGCGCAGTGCAGATGTGTTCCTTGGCGTGCCGTTTAATATTGCCTCTTATGCTTTGCTAACCCATATGATAGCACAGGCTTGCGACCTTGAGGTCGGGGACTTTATTCATACCTTTGGTGACGCGGCTCCGAAGGCTGCACCGATAATTCACCTTGGAGCCACAAGCTGCTTTGTCGGTGACAATGCCGATTTGATAATTATGCGAGCCG
>CBFDBT010000196.1:0-4776 GCA_965603115.1 uncultured Alphaproteobacteria bacterium | reverse complement strand
GGATAGGCGACGATAAAAGCTTTGCGGCTGTGGCTCAGCCTAAAGTGCGCCACCTTGAGCTTCTGCTCCACGCCTCCCAGCACAACATGCTCTTCACTCCAGTCAAATTGCAAAGCATCCCCTGCTTTGAAGTGCAACGGGATAAAAGCTTGGCGCAGGGCTGACCCATCCTCTCTCAGTCGCTTGATAAACCGACAAACCGGATAATAAGAACCGCTATACCCTTCCTCCAAAAGTTGTTCATAAAGTTTTAAAGCCGTGCGCCGCTCTCTCTTTGGGCGCTTCAGGTCCTGCTCAAAATAGAGCGTTAGCCGCTCTTGATAAGCAGCTAACTTATGGCGAACCGGCTCCTGCTCCCTATGATAATGCGGCGGCGCGCTATCCTTGAGGTATTTTTTGATTGTATTGCGCGACAGACCCGTGTTGCGACTAACCGACCTGATGCTATGGCCGTCTCGCAGTACGAGACGCCGTATTTTAGCTGCTGTTTCCATTAAAATCACCCTTCATATCCTCCTCGCTAATCCCGCGAGGATGTTAACAGATAAGGTGGGTCAATTTTAAACGCCAATTACCCACCAAGTGGGTCACTTTTAAATGCCAATAGGGGGTCAGTTTTAAATGCTCATTGACAAGTAGCTACCTGCATTTAACCGATTTGATTATTTACGATAAGATTTTGGCTTCAGGGTTTTTTGTTACGAAAGTGGCAATCTCCTATCTGGCTACGGATGACAAGGGTGTCTCCTATCCTGTTTCAAGAATTAAAGAAGATAATAAACAAGTTTTGCTAAAGCATATGATCAACAAGAATAAAGATTTGTATGAGTTTTCATTAACGACACCACCAGCTGCCTATACGCGAGAGTACGAGTTCCCTGAGCTGAAGGACAGGATCAGAGAAGGGCAGGGCTATGATGATGTGGAAATTCGCAATCGTTTAAAGGATTATCAGGCGGGAATGTCTTTTCAAGACATTGATGAGACATATGGGTTTGATCAACAGGAGCTTAAAGTCTTTGTTGCCAGAGCAAATCCTTTGTTTACAGCATTAACTAGTAAAAATTTAGCTGGGGGTGAGGGGCTAAAAAATTATCGGGCTCAGTGTGAAGATTACGCGCAAGATTTACCCATAGAGAGATGGGTGGTGCCCAAATTAGCGCGTGGCCTGGAGTGTAAGCGAGAGGCTGCGGGCGCAATGAAAAAGCTCTTGGCTATAGCACAAGAAAAAAAACAAGCTGATGTTATTTCGCGCTGGACGAGGATGGTTTTTGATGCTTCGAATTATAAGTTTTCATATCTGCAAATACAGTCACCCGATGATCTGAAGTTTATCACATCCAGTTACAATAAGATATTTGATCAAAGGCGCTGGTACCTTGAGGTGAGGCTAAAGGATATTTCTGAAGATAATCCCAAGAGAAAAGCTTGGAAGAAAGCCATGCCAAAGCAGGGACAGATAGAATTTATTGAAAAGGTTAATGAGGACATGGGCCACGGTTCTGCGCAGCTCTTTTATCAGCGCAAAGATCACAAAATATGGTTAAAAGAACGCAACAAAGGCATAGCTAAAAAAGACAACTGGAGCCAAATCGGCAGTGACCAGCTCAAATATATTTCACAGATGCTGCTGATCGTTTTGGGTGGTTGAGGGCTCTAAAATTAAACTTTCAGGCTAATAAACCAAAGGCCTAATATTTAGTTAAGTGTCCAGTTTACTAAGCACGAACGTTCCCAGTCAGAATATGACGCGCTAGCTTCAGGTGCTACCTGCCTGGCTGGTGTTATATGTGGCCGATAGGTGAAATTGGTTGTAACCCGCATAAAATATAGATTTATCGCCCTTTCAAGATTGATGTTTTATGCCTATATATGCCACTTTTTACCGTTTTTCTGAATACAAAAACTTGTCATTGGGCACCAAAAACTTTCTCAAAATGATACCTGCCTGAATGTTATTATTACCTATGTATTGATCTAAATGTGAGTTTGGTATGCAGGAATAAGGATGAGCTACTTACGTTTTATCTCTCTTTCGCCATTCGGCATGACCTGGCCCACCGTGTGAATTAAAATACAAGAAGTGTCCAAAAGGTTCCTACATTCCTACAGGTAAGCTATAATATAAATTATAATGATATTTTATATTATCTATATTAATTTGACAAATAAAGAACTCAAATAGCATTATGAAGCTGCCAATGGGCTGTATCGAGAAAGTGGCATTGGGGAATTTTGGTGGCAACATAAGGTGGAGGAAAAATTATGTCATTGAGGAACAAAAATAAATTTAGAATGTCTAGCGGTTTGGTCAGTGTAATGCTGTGCAATCTTGCTATGAGCAGTGGTGGTTTTGCTCAGGATGTAAAAACCGACGATGAAAGCACTCAGTTAGATGAAATTACAGTAACAGCTCAGTTCAGAAATCAGTCGATCAAGGATGTTCCGATTGCTATGTCGGCCTATGATGCCGAGTTTATGCGCGAAGCGGACATGGAAGATGTCTGGGATGTTATGCAGCTGACGCCCGGGTTTGCTGGTGTGGGCACCGGGGGCTCTTGGCTAAACACTATTTCTGTGCGCGGGATCAGAACAAATGATTTTGGCGTTGGCGGCGATACATCTGTTGGTCTTTTTAAGGACGGTGTGTATCAGGGTCGTACGGGTGGCGCTGTTACCAATTTCTTTGATATGGAGCGCTCAGAAGCTCTGCGTGGACCGCAGGGATTTCTATATGGTCGCAATACAATATCGGGCGCGATCAATACTTTTACAAATAAACCAAATGCAGATGGTGTTGAGGCATTTGGTCAGATGACGGTCGGACAGAGTAACCTAATTGAAGTCGAAGGAATGGTGAACATTCCATTAGGTGATGGCTGGGCAGCTCGTGCTGCCGTTTATTCTGTGACGGAAGATGGTCACCTTACAAATGTTGCTGACCCGGACGGCCGAAAGCTGGGCCAATACAAAAGCAACTCTGGACGATTTTCGCTAGGATACGAAGGAGATACTGCAAAGGCTACTCTAATAGCAGAGTATGAGGAGCGCAGGGGTGACGGTGTCGTTTATCGTAGTACTGACCAGTTTGACCAATTGACCGATCTTGGATTTTCTGAAACTGATAAAATAACGGAAGTGAATACAGATTTTCCTGGTCATGATAAGGCAGAAATTTTTACACTTACTGGTTTGATCGAATGGGATCTAGATGGAGTGATCGTATCCTCAGTTACAGGTTTTCGCGATCACGACTGGGACTATTCGGAAGATGATGATGGAAGAGATGTTCCGTTTTACCATTGGGTACAGCATCAAACTGTAAAGAATTACTCTCAGGATTTCCGTATCGCATCTGACAATGATGGACCGTTTACATGGCTGGTTGGAGTTTCCGGTTATGTTGAAAAACTTGAAGCTGGAATGGGTTCCGTCGCAGGAGAAGATGAAGTTTGCAGTGTCTATTTTGGGGCTGACTGTCAGACGATTTGGGGTGGTACGTTTAATTATAATGAAGAAGGCCTAGTTGAAGTCGTCGATATTGAGGGCACTTATAAGGGCTATGGTGTTTCTGCCAATGCGACTTATGCCGTTTCCGATAAATTCGAGATAGATGCTGGTTTGCGGTATAGCTATGACGAGAAGGACTTTGGAATTGGCGCTCCTGCGATAGAGAGTGATATTGGACCGTGGCTTGGGTTAGGGTATTGGACCCATGATTTGGTCAAAGATAAGTCTTCTTGGGATAGTTTTACTCCTCGTGTTGCATTACGATATGCCGTGTCGGAAGACGTGACAGTGTGGGCTAGTGTGACCCGTGGCTTTAAAGCTGGTGGCTATAGTAGCTTTGGTATGCGCTTGCCTGAGCCGGAAGAGATTGGACTACCGCCTTGTGCGTGGGGTATTTACTGTGTGCTGAATGCAGATGGCTCTGTTCCTGAAGGTACTAGCCCGCAGCAGTTTGACCCTGAATCTGTTTGGAGTTATGAAGCCGGTATTAAGGGTGATATTGATGATAAGGTGCAGTTTGATTTGAATGCCTTCACTTACAGCTACAAAGACATGCAGATCAGATATTGGGATACAGACTTGTTCAATATTGTTGTGGAAAATGTTGGTCGCGTAAAAGGCTATGGTCTTGAGGGTAGTGTAAAAGCCCAGGCAACTGATAACCTGAGTATCCAGCTGGGTGCTTCGGCGATGCATTCTAAAGTGAACGAGATTCCTTTGTCGATTTGTGATTGTGAAGACAATCGTCTTTCCCAGCAACCCAAGTTTATTCTTACTGGTCTTATGGTTTATAGTCAGCCACTTGAAAATGGTAGTCTATCAGCCAGTGCCGATTTCCGCTACCAGAGCCAGTTCTTTGGTGCGCTCGAGAATGAAGATTATAACTCTTATCCTGGCCGCCTTATGGCGTCAGCTCGAGTAGGGTATTATTCCAACGAAGGTTGGGGCATATCGGCTTATGTTGACAATTTGACAGATGCAAAATTCTTCGGTGGCGGCACCGGTGCCGGCGCTGGGTCTCCGTTCCCTCAGCTACAATTCGATGTTTCACGACCGAGGTCATTCGGTTTGACGCTCAATTATAGGTTTGGAGATTAAGCTTGAAATTTATGGATTTTGTTGCCAAGCCTAGGTAGCAAAATCCACTTCTTATCTGGGTCTGTGTTAGGCATATGTCTAGCATAGATTTTCCTACAAAGCTTGGAGGCTTCTATGCGGAAAACGCTCACATTGCTCTCACTATTTATTTTTTTGCCTTTAGGTTTT
>CBFDBT010000195.1:0-4790 GCA_965603115.1 uncultured Alphaproteobacteria bacterium | reverse complement strand
CCTATCCAACCGAGAGGCTCCCACATAAAAAAGAGTAGAATGGATACAAGAAAAAAGCCCGCTATAAAGGGGTGCCCCTCTTTGTGTATTGGTGTGATAACAGCATCAGTTGCCTTCATAACTCATAAGCCTTTATTCAGATATTTATCAATGGTGCCCCAACGGGGGCTAAATCCATTGCCCTTATAGCGTCGAAACAATCATAAATCTAATGCATTTATATATATATTGCATCTTCTTAACAAAAATTTTAATCATTTAGCAATATTGTTTAGGCATAAAGAGAACTACAGGCTATCTAACATATATCATAAATCAGGTGAATTTTTAATAATGCCATGCTCAACCCTTATTAGTTCTTCCATTAAAACTGCAAATGAATGCATCAATGCTTCAGGGATTTCGCAATTTGATTCTATAAATTTTATCTGGAATGGGATCGACTTCAATGCATCTTCTGAACAATTTGGTACAGATGGTGGGATTATTAAAGTAAGTGCAGTGCTTGGCCGACTCTATTATACAATTGAAAATGAAAACCTTCGAAAAGAGTCCGTTAAACAAATTCAACAATTCAATCGCACAAGCGACGCGCTCTACCAACTTGAAAGTGATGGCACCGTTACATATAACTCACTCACTACAAGTAACAAAAAAGTTAGAGGGCAGGATTTTATTAAAAGTCTGACGATGATATTGTTAGATTTTAGCCCACAGTTAAAAGGTCTGAAGTCCAGTTTAAGAAGTGTTTGAACGCTTAGCCCTGTCGTTTTGGCAGGGTAAAAACTTGTCCAGGGTATATTTTATCCGGGTCTCTAATTTGGTCGCTATTTTCAATAAATATAAACGTATACTGCACACCAGAGCCGTATAATTGACGCGCGATTTGCCATAAACTGTTGCCAGGCTTAACAATCACTCCACCTTCCGCCTTAGATGGGTCTAATGCTTGACCCATATTAAAGGGTTGCTCAATGCGAAGCTGAACACTGCCTTCGTTAACGGTTTGATCGGCGCGCAATACGTGCATGCCTTGAGTAAATTTATCTTGCGGGATAGTAAGCTCCCAGTGGCTCTCATCTGAGGCTTTCATAGCATCAATAAAAACATCGTCCACGTATAGGCGAACAGTAACTCGTGGCAGAGCTTGACCGCTAATGATAACCATTCCTGTCTTACCATCTTCGCCAGTAGAATAATCAATTGTCGAAAAACTCAAGCTATCGCCCACTTCGCGAAACCCATTAACTGGGCGCTGCATAATCTTAGACGGCCCCTTACCATCTTTAGGACTTAAAACAGCTACAACACCACTTTCCTTTCGCTCAATGAATATATCTTCTTCACGTTCAGGGACAGAAACAACAATAACTTTATCGGCCTCTTGGGTCTGATCACTTTCTACTTGGCGAGCAATGAGATTTAACTCTGCTGGTCCTGGTGAAAGCGGATTACTTAAAAAAGCAACCCAATCACCGCTATCTTCAGCTATTACAGAGGCAATAAGCGTATCATTTGAAAAAAGCTCCACTGTAGAGCCGGGCGCGGCAGTGCCTGCAATAACGCCCGTGCCTCCACGAGAGATACGAACAACATCAAATGTAGGTGTTATGGTACTTAATACAGCGGAATCAGGCGAAAGGGCAGCCCCACCCGCTGTCGCAATTTGTGCCGCGGCTTCCTGTTCACTAATAGTGGACACAGAGTTATTACCTATAGAGACCCAGATCGCTATAAATAATATTGCGCCACAAGCAGCAATCATCGCATATAATCTAATTTTATCACCCATATTAGTGTCTGAACTCAATGCTATCTCCTCATCACCCACCATTCAGTCTTGTAACCCTTAAACTTGTATGATCTATATTACTAGTTCAATTTTTATACAAAATGTTTATTTCTTGGCTTCATAAGGGAATATTCCCCTCAATACATTCATTGTATCCATGCTAAAGATGTCAAAAATTTGGCAACACCATTTACTTATTTGATTTTAAGAAAACTAAATAACAAAGAGAAAATTATGAGCAATGTTATAAAATCAGTTTGTGTTTATTGTGGTTCAAGAACAGGCGACGAACCAAGTCATGCTACTATTGCTCAGCAAACAGGAACGACTCTAGCTGAAAATGACTTTAGGGTGGTTTTTGGAGCAGGTAGTATTGGTATGATGGGTATTGTAGCTCGATCTGCGCTCGAAGCAGGCGGTGATGTGATTGGTGTAATTCCTGAGCATCTCAATGATATAGAAATCACCCAACCTGGGCTTACAGAAATTCACGTCACTCAAAACATGCACGAGCGTAAAGCTTTGATGTTCAAAAGTTCTGACGCCTTTGTGCTCTTGCCTGGCGGACTGGGCTCTATGGATGAATTTTTTGAAATTTTAACATGGGCGCAGCTAGGACTACACTCAAATCCTATAATTATCCTCAATCACAAAAATTATTGGCGCCCCCTACTCAAACTCATAGATCATATCATAGAAGAAAATTTTGCGGGCGTAAAATGTCAATCCCTGTATCAGGTCGTATCTACAGTTGAAGAGGTTATTGAAATTCTTAAAACCAGTGAATGTAATGTAACTCCACCAAAACCTGAACTCATCTAGAAAAATATTTCTGTATTTTTATACGCGATATCATAACTATTTCCTTCCAAACATAGGGTAGATGATGCTAGTGTCAGCTGGACTTGAAATCCTCCCTTCTGGTGGTTTCTTAATTATGTAGAGGTAACTAATGGCAAAAATTAAAGTCAAAAACCCAATCGTCGAAATTGACGGCGATGAAATGACCCGTATCATCTGGGATTGGATCCGTGAACGTTTGATCAAACCCTATCTTGATGTAGAACTTCTTTATTATGACCTCTCAGTTGAAAAACGAGACGAGACCAATGACCAGATTACAATTGATGCAGCAGAAGCAATCAAAAAGCACGGTGTCGGTGTAAAATGCGCAACCATTACTCCAGACGAACAGCGTGTCGAAGAATTTGACCTTAAAGAAATGTGGCGCTCCCCTAATGGTACAATCCGCAACATTCTGGGCGGTACCGTTTTTCGTGAGCCTATCATTATTAAAAATGTACCCCGACTTGTCCCTGGGTGGACACAACCCATCGTGATTGGCCGTCATGCTTTTGGAGATCAGTACCGTGCGACAGACTTTAAAGTCCCGGGCAAAGGCAAGCTAACCATGACGTTTGTTCCTGAAGATGGCGGAGAACCAATTGAGCGCGAAATTTTTGACTTCCCGTCTTCGGGTGTTGCCATGGGCATGTACAATCTTGATGATTCAATTAAAGATTTTGCCAGAGCCTGTATGAACTATGGCCTGATGCGTGAATATCCTGTTTATTTATCGACCAAAAATACAATTCTCAAAGCCTATGACGGACGATTCAAGGATCTCTTTGAAGAAGTCTATCAGACAGAATTTAAACAAAAGTTTGCCGATGCGGGTATCAGTTATGAGCACCGCCTCATCGACGATATGGTTGCTTGTGCCATGAAATGGTCAGGAGCCTTCCTATGGGCTTGTAAAAACTACGACGGTGATGTGCAGTCTGACACTGTTGCACAAGGCTTTGGCTCACTGGGTCTCATGTCCTCCGTGCTTATGACGCCAGATGGGAAAACCGTTGAGGCTGAAGCGGCTCATGGCACAGTCACGCGTCACTACCGCCAGCACCAAGCCGGCAATGAAACATCCACCAACCCCATTGCATCAATTTTTGCTTGGACTAGAGGCCTTAAATACCGTGGGCAGATGGATGATACACCCGACGTTGTGAATTTTGCAGAAACGGTTGAAGCAGTGTGTATTAAAACTGTTGAAACTGGCTGCATGACAAAGGATCTAGCTTTGCTTATCGGTCCAGACCAGGCTTGGATGACCACAAGTCAGTTCTTTGATAAGATTGACGAAAATCTTAAAGCCGAACTCGGCTAATATTCAATCCTCATGATTATTAAAGCCCTGCCACTCATTCTGGCGGGGCTTTTTTGTGCCTTTTTAAGATTTAGGTGGTACCCACAATTTCAAAATTGCAATCATCTCATCCATATCGCTGACACGTAGCATGCCTTCATCAACCAGCTCTGTTAAACGATCCTGGGCAATTTTGTGTAAACTATTACCAAATTCTGGATAAATGGAAATTAGCATATGTAAATCCTGAGTTTCCAATCGCAGCAAGCGGCATTTATTTCGTGCCACGATAGCGGGCTGCTGGCCCTGCTCTACAATCAAACTTGCCTCCCCAAAAAAATCTCCCGAGGTCAAAGCTATTGGTCTTTGGTGATAATAAGCACTCATCTCGCCGGAAATTATCACATAGAGGCCATTTTCCTGATCCCACCTATGGGTAACAACCGTTCCGGCATTGACCTGAATAGTCTGAATGCGCCTTGCAATATCAGCAAGAATAGTAGGTGGAATATCATTAAAAACTGGATAAGCCCTGATAGCACCTGTTGGGACAATAAATTCTTTTCTGTGCATTTCGCTAGAAAATCCAGAGGCAATTATACCAATAGGGATAGCAAAAAATGCTAAGCCAAACACCATCACACTTCCGCCTATAATTTTACCTTCAGTGGTGATGGGCACGACATCTCCGTAACCTACAGTGGTGAGGGTAGCTATTGCCCACCATAAAGCCGCTGGGATGCTGCCAAAATCTTCCGGCTGCACATTACGCTCAGCTAAATACATCAACGAAGCTGCAAAAAATAACAGACCCATCATAACAACGAGAGCGGCTTGAAGTGCACGCCTTTC
>CBFDBT010000194.1:0-4798 GCA_965603115.1 uncultured Alphaproteobacteria bacterium | reverse complement strand
GCTAGTTGTTCATTGCTCAGTGGTTCTGTCGCTATAATATAGCTGGTGGCAGGTAATACGCGGGCAGCCAAGTGTGGCACAAGGTCTCTAAGATAGCCATTGCCTGTTACAACAACATAGTCTGCAGAGATCGTACCTTTTTCGGTGACTACCTTTGGCTTATCTCCATGAATAATGTTTGTGACTTCAGAGCGTTCATAAATTTTGGCACCAAGTTTTTCAGCAGCGCGTGCTTCACCTAATATAAGATTTAGCACATGGGCTTGGCCCCAGCCATCATTGGTAAGTGCGCCTACATATTGATCACTAACAATATAATCTTTCATTTCATTCTTGCTAAGAATTTTACTCTCATATGGGTAATTTTTCTTTGCGAGCGTTTCACATGACTTCTCAAGGTCAGCCATTTCAGATTTCTTCATGGCGCAATCAAGATAACCAAATCGCAAATTACAGTCGATATCGTATTTTTCGACCCAGTCTTTAATAATATCAACGCATTCAACAGCCATATCCCAAACGCTGTCACCGCCAGCTTGACCGAAGGATTTGACCATTTTATCATAGGCCGCAAGACCATGACCATAGCCGCCGATAACCTGACCGCCGTTGCGACCAGAAGCGCCCCAGCCAATAAGATTTTGTTCAATAACCGCGACTTTAAAACCGCGCTCTGTTAGATGCAGGGCAGAGGCAATAGCTGAAAACCCCCCGCCGACAATGCAGACATCAACCTTTTCATCGCCGGACATGGAGGAAAAACCCCGTGTGTCATTGCAAGTCGCAGCATAATAGGATGCAGGATAATCATTACTATGAACTCGGTCGTTTATTCGCATTAACCTCCCCTAAGGTTACACTAATCCATAAGCGATAGGGCTTAGAAGTGCATTATATGACTAAAGTGTGATCACATTATAGGGGGGATGTCAATGTGATTCATCCCCCTTTGGGCCTAAAAAATAACAACGTTGCTCAAAATACACAAAACTTGGGTTGACCTACTGTATATTTTGTGATCACATTTAAGCATATTGACTAGTCTATTGAATCGGCAGAGTGTGCCTTTAGGCGAAAATTAAGGCGGGATGGCCATGGAATCGAAGCATGCAACATATTGGAATCACGAAAAGCTATTTCAGCTTTTCAAATACAGTATTTACATTCTGATCTTATTCAACGTTATCTTTTTCATGTTCGAAGACTATGCGGCTTCTTCACATACCTATAGAAACGGGATTTCTCTTGCCGAGATTGGCAACGCTTTTTCAGCGTCTGTAGATAGTATTGCTTGGTATGTCCTTTTGATAATTTTCGAGCTTGAAACCTACGCTCTTGAAGACGAGCAATTGAGTAATAAGCGAAAGCTATTTTTCAATGCTATTGCTGCCATCTGTTACTTTTTCATTGTCGTCGCCTTTTTGGGATATGTAGAAAAAGCATATATGATTTATGCTTTCGAAGCGACCCCCATCACCGATCTCTGCGCCATTGTTGGCACGGACGTGTCGCTTGTACTTGCCCTGGACGATTATGTGCCACTGACAGCTGAGAATTGTAGCACAGCAGTTGGGCAGCTTTATTATCAAGCCAATAATTTGATGTATGCCGATGCTGCGATGTTTGATGAGGTTAAAAAAATAGTTCTTATCGACGTAGTTAATGCTTTCACATGGCTTGTAGTGGTGGTTGTTCTGCAAATAGAGGTCTTCCTCCAGCTTCGCGGTCACCTGTCGAGCTATATGTATAAACTAAACAGCTTTATCAAAATCATAGCCTATTTCATTTTACTTCTAGCATGTCTTTATTGGGGCTATATGGGAGATGGGATCGGTTTTTGGGACGCTATTTTGTGGCTCGCAGCCTTCATATTCATTGAGCTTAATATCTTCCAGTGGCGCCAAGAAGAAGATGAAGAGGAGATGGCATCATGAAGCCTATCATCGCAATAACCTGTGATACCAAGCAGGTTGGGCTGCACCTCTTTCATCAGGTTGGCGATAAGTATATCGAGGCTATCTCAGAGCTAACGGGGGCTTTGCCCCTTTTGTTGCCCGCACTGGATAACCCTATTGATAGTGATGATATATTGGGCACTGTTGATGGTATATTATTCACGGGGGCTTACGCCAATATCCAGCGCCATCTATATGGCCTTGCCCCTGCCCCTGATGATGAACCTCAGGATCTGCAGCGGGATAAAAATACCCTGCCACTGATTAAAGCGGCTGTGGAGGCTGGTGTGCCAGTATTTGGAATTTGTCGTGGCTTTCAGGAAATGAATGTTGCCTACGGTGGCACGCTACACCCCCGCATCCATGAACTCGATGGTCGCATGGATCACCGCGAGGATACAAACGCTGGCATCGAAGTGCAATATGGGCCTGCTCACAGCATTGAGGTCATCAATGGTGGCCAGCTTGCTGCTATAACAGGCGAAACTTCTTTTGATGTAAACTCAGTCCATGGCCAAGGCATTGATCAAATTGCCGATGCTCTGACGATTGAGGCCGCCGCAGATGATGGCACCATCGAAGCAATTTCAGTGAAAGACTCTAAAGCCTTCGCGCTGGCAGTTCAGTGGCACCCAGAGTGGCAGGCCTCTAGCAATAAACAATCGAGTAAGCTTTTCCGTAGTTTTGGAGAAGCGGTTTTAACGCATAAGCAAAATAGAAAATAATAACCGGAAGGCATTCAGTTCATACGGGCTGTTGATTGGTGAAAATGACAGATACAAGTCGCATAAAAGAGGCTGAAGAGTGGCTCATTGCCGAGGGTATTGAGGATGTCGAGATAATGATATCTGATTGTATGGGTGTTGGGCGTGGCAAGATACTGCCCGTTAAGACTTTTATTGAAGCGATGAAGACAAATGAGTTCAAGCTCTCAGAATCGATTTATGGCATTACCGCTAACGGTGAATTTTGTTTTAATGATCATATGGATTATGCCGAAGCGGATATGATACTCATTCCACAATTGGAAACACTTTGCCGCGCTCCATGGGTAAATATGCCCACAGCCAGTGTGATTTGTCGTACTGAATATGACGATGGATCGAATGTGCCTTTTTCACCGCGGCAGGTTTTGCAGGATGTGCTTGATCTATATGATGCAAAAGGCTGGAAACCGATTGTTGCTCCAGAGTTTGAGTTTTTCCTCATTGACCGCGAAAAGGAGATGACAGGAGACTATAAACCAGCTGTAGGTAAATCAGGCATGCCTTCGTCCGGGGCTGATACGTATTCCGTTGACGGTGTGCATGAATTTGATGACTTCTTTGATGAGGTTTATGCCTGCTGTGAGGCACAAAATATTGATGTTGATACTTTGATCTATGAAGCGGGTCCCGCGCAATTTGAGGTGAATGTTAATCATGGTGACGCTATGAAAGTGGCGGACCAGAGCTTTTATTTCAAACGTGTTCTGCATCAGGTAGGTATCAAGCACGGCTTTTATGCTACCTTCCTGGCTAAACCTTATCCAGATAGCTATGGCAGTGCGATGCATATCCACCAGTCGATTGTTGATAGCAAGAGTGGCAAGAATATTTTTGCCAAGGCTGATGGTTCCGATAGTGATCTTCTTCTCAGTCATATTGCCGGCCTGCAGGAATATATTCCGGCGTTAATGCCGCTTTTGGCTCCTTATGTAAACAGTTACAGGCGCTTTGGAACGCATCTTTCATCACCAACCAATCTTGAGTGGGGACATGAAAACCGATCTGTCGGCCTCAGGGTCCCATCAGGTGGGCCGGAAGGTCGCCGAGTTGAAAACCGTATAGCGGGGTCTGATGCTAACCCTTATCTGGCGATAGCCGCAACTCTGGCTGCTGGTTATCTTGGTATGACAGAAAAACTGCAGCCCTCTAATCCTGTTGAAGGATCTGCTTACGAAAATGTAACGCGTATATTGCCAGATACCCTACAGGTAGGGTTGAAAAATATGGAAAACTGTGAAGCGCTTGCAACTGCCATAGACAAGCGGTTTTTAGAATTATTCGCTCAAATCAAAAATGAAGAACAGAGAAGTTACGACAATTTCTCTGGCCCCTGGAAAACTAAATATCTACTTTTAACGGTGTAATTATGACAAATCAAAAAACTTTATCTAACCAAACTCTATTCTGGCAATCCCAAGATGCTGATCACCATCTGCATCCCTTTACAGCGCATCCTGACCTTAAAAAGCGTGGCGCGCGCATGATAACTCACGCTGAAGGCGTCTATTTATATGACTCTGAAGGTGAGAAGATGCTCGATGGCATGGCGGGCCTTTGGTGTACCCAGCTTGGCTACGGTAATGATGAGCTCGTGGATGTTGCTGCCGCTGCGATGAAAAATCTGTCGTATTATAATCTGTTTTTCAATACATCCATGCCAGCCACTACTGAACTGGCTGCAAAGATCGTGGAAAAGACACCCGGTGACATTTCCCGTGTATTCTTTTCTTGCTCCGGATCAGAAGCGGTGGATAGCGCATATAAGCTGATCAAATATTACTGGAACCTCAAGGGCCAGCCTGAACGCAAGCAGTTCATTTCCCGTGAAGGCGCTTATCATGGATCAACAAATGTTGCGGCCTCACTGTCTGGCCTCACTGGTATGCACCCGCAATTTGATTTGCCGATCGAAGGCATTCACCATGTTGGCCCAAAGCCTTGTTTTTATTCAAGTGGTGGCGACATGAGCGAAGAAGAGTTTACGGACCACTGCGTTAAAGCCATTGAAGATAAGATACTGGAAATTGGGGCTGACAAAGTCGCGGCTTTCATCGGCGAACCTGTTATGGGTGCTGG
>CBFDBT010000193.1:0-4837 GCA_965603115.1 uncultured Alphaproteobacteria bacterium | reverse complement strand
CTTCTTTGGTCCCAGTAACCTTAGAGATGCTTTTGGCCTAGGGGTAGATTTTCTCGTTGAGCCAGTTAGCACCATTGCTCATAACAATGGATATCATATTGAAGCTTACAGCCGCACCTTCATGGAAGGCTTGGACTTTAGAGCGCGTAATCATGACATTATTACCGAATTCGTCGAAAAGAAGCACGGCTACATTCGCTTTAAGTCTTTCTATGAGCAAACGCGGGCCTATGAGATTAGAAATGGTCAGCCTGCACCCGATGAAGAAGATCTCTTTGATTTTGAAGATGATTGTTTTGATGAAGATGAGATTGAAGACGACGCGACAGCAGACACTGAAAGCTCCAACGAAGATACCTCACAAGAGACCAGCCCCGAAGAAGACAATCCTGAAATGGATGTCTGCCAATAAATATTATGGCGTTAAGGGCTTAATGTGTTCGATGTGCACTGAGCTAGTTTTATCATCCTTGAGTGAAATGATATAAATGCGGTCATAATGATGATCCTGCATGTCAGCCATTTCACCACCTGTCAAAATATTAGCCAGTTTAGCCGTGGTATTACTATGGCCCACAATCAACAGTGTGTCCCCTTTCTCTTGGGCTACCGTTGCAATTTCTTTCAAGTTGCGCGGATCATATATTATCACTGGCAGCTCATAAGCCTGGGCTGTTGGCGCTGCGGTGCTACGGGTGCGTAAAGTATCTGACGAATAAACTGCTTTAAGACCTTTTCCGGCAAAATACTCAGCAAAAGATGCTGCACGCTTTTCACCAATAGGCGTTAATGCTGGGTCGGGGTTTCCATCTTTAAGCTTTTCTGCATGCCTAATGAGATAAATTGTTTGCCCCGCCATCGCTGATGCACTCGCAACCATCACCACGACGCATGCTGCCATTAATATTTTTACAATAGTGTTGATCACCAGCTATCTCCCTCACATTGCCTCGCCAAACCATAGGTGAATATCTAGGATGAGGCAAGGTCTCTGAAAAAGAACAAATCCTCTTTCTCTTTACAGGGTTAACTCGTCTGGCTAGTATTCGAACAGTAAAGATATAAGACTTTTGATAATCATAAGCCACACCTAGTATAGAGCAAAATCCAATGAAAAAATTTCTAATCCTTTTTACAGCCCTTATTATCACGTCCTGTTCACCAGCCACTGACAAAAGTGAAGTAACCCGATGGCAAGAAACCGCAGATCGCGTCACCATCATTCGGGACAATTGGGGCATTCCCCATATTTACGGTAAAACGGATGCTGATGTGGTATTTGGCTTGTTATATGCTCAGGCCGAAGACGACTTTAATCGCATTGAAATTAACTTTATGAATGCTATGGGGCGTCTGGCTGAAGCCGAAGGTGAAAAAGAGATTTACCGTGACCTTCGCATGAAATTATTCATCGACCCTGAAGAGTTGAAGCGCCAATATGATGCAAGCCCTGAGTGGCTGCAAAAATTAATGAACGCTTGGGCAGACGGGCTTAATTATTATCTCCACACCCACCCAGAGGTAGAAGCACGTGTATTGAAGCGTTTCGAGCCATGGATGGCTTTGAGTTTTTCAGAAGGCAGTATTGGTGGTGATATTGAAAGTGTCTCAATCAATCAGTTAGAAAATTTCTACGGTAAGCGCATGCATGACAAGCTCCCACTTGAAGTGGAAGACCTGACCAAATAGCCTCAAGGTTCGAACGGCTTTGCTATCGCGCCATCAAATAGCGCCACAGGCAATGCTCTTTTACTCATCAACCCACACACATCCTTTTATTTCCGCGCTGAAGTGCACATGGTATCTGAAGAAGGCCTCAATACTTATGGTGCGGTGACATGGGGACAGTTCTTTGTTTACCAAGGCTTTAGCGACAAGGCTGGCTGGATGCACACATCAAGTCGCGCCGACGTTATTGATGAATATCTTGAAACTGTTGTCGAAAAAGACGACGGTTTTTATTATAAATACGGTAATGAAGAACGTAAATTTAAAGCCACAACTGTTACTCTGCCTTATAAAACTGACGACGGTATGGCAAGCAAAGAGGTTAGCGTCTTTCACAGCCATCGCGGCCCTGTGATTAGGAATGAAGACGGTAAGTGGGTTTCTGTGCGCCTAATGAATGAGCCAATGAAAGCACTAACACAGTCTTTCTTGCGCACCAAAGCAAATGGCCACAAAGAATATTATGAAAGCGGTCGCACAAAGACCAATTCATCAAATAACACTGTCTACGCAGATGCGCAGGGCAATATTGCTTATTATCACGGCAATTTCCACCCGAAGCGCGATACCAGTTTTGATTTTACAAAACCTGTAGATGGATCAAACCCTGCGACCGAATGGCAAGGTTTGCACCCGCTTGAAGAGCAAATCATTCTCGTTAACCCTGAAAGCGGCTGGTTAATGAATACCAACAACTGGCCCTTCTCAGCCTCTGGTAAGTTCAGTCCTAAAAAAGAAGACTATCCCGTTTATATGTCAAACAATCGTGAAAATCACCGCGGTATTCATGCAATAAAGGTTCTGGAAGGCAAAACTGATTTTACCATCGATAGTCTGATAGCAGCCGCCTATGACAGCTATCTTCCTGCTTTTGAAGAGCTTATCCCACCACTACTGGCCGCCTACGATTCTACTGAGGACGCCAATCCGCTTAAAGCCGCAGTAGCCGAGCAAATAGAGCTTTTACGCAGCTGGGACTATCGCTTCTCCAAGACATCTGTTCCTACAGCCCTTGCAATTCATTGGGGCGAAGAATTGATGCGCCAGAGCATGTCAGAATCTCGCAAGCAAGGCATATATATTTATGACTATATGACCGGATCAACATCAACCGAACAAAAACTTGGCGCTCTTGAAGCAGCATCAAACAAATTGACCGTTAACTTTGGAAGTTGGAAAATAGCTTGGGGTGAAATCAACCGTTTCCAACGCCTCACAGGTGATATTGTTCAGCCGTTTGATGACAGTAAACCAAGCTTTCCCATCGCCTTTACTTCAGCGCGCTGGGGCTCACTTGCTGCGGTTGGTCAACGCACCTTCAATGGAACCAAGAAAACATATGGCACACGCGGCAATAGCTTTGTGGCAGTGGTAGAGTTTGGCGACAAGATCCGTGCTAAAGCGATATCAGCCGGTGGACAAAGTGGCGATCCGGCATCTCCTCACTTTAACGACCAAGGAGAGCTTTATGCCAATGGCGAGCTGCGGGATGTCAACTTTTATAAAGAAGACGTTCTTAAAAATGCCGAAGAGACCTACAGTCCGGGCAAACGCTAGAGACAAAAATAAAAGGCGCTGGGGATAAACCAGCGCCTTTTTCATCATAGCATTAAAGATAATATTACCGCTCAAAATGACGAAATTTCACACGATGAGGGTTAACCGCATCTTCACCTAGACGGCGCTTTTTATCTTCTTCATAGTCTTCGAAGTTCCCTTCAAACCACTCAACATGGCTATCGCCTTCAAAGGCCAGAATATGCGTTGCGATCCTATCAAGGAAGAAACGGTCGTGAGAGATAACCACGGCGCAACCAGCAAAAGTTTCTAGTGCTTCTTCAAGGGCCGATAGTGTTTCTACATCCAAATCATTGGTTGGCTCATCGAGCAGAAGAACGTTGCCGCCCTCTTTAAGCATTTTTGCCAAGTGAACACGGTTACGTTCACCACCAGATAGTGTCGCAACGCTTTTCTGCTGGTCTTTGCCTTTAAATTTAAAGGAACCACAGTAGGCTCGGGTATTGATCTCTTTTTTACCAAAATAGAAAACGTCATGTCCGCCAGATATTTCTTCCCAGACATTATTTTTATCATTCAGGGCGTCACGGCTTTGATTAACATAACCAAGCTCAACCGTATCTCCAATGGAAATGGATCCGCTATCAGGCTTTTCTTCACCTGTGATCATTTTAAAGAGTGTTGTTTTACCAGCACCGTTGGCACCAATAATGCCTACGATACCGCCCGGCGGCAGTGTAAAATTAAGATCTTCAATCAAGAGCTTGTCGCCAAAAGCCTTAGTAAGACCTTTTGCTTCGATCACACGACCACCCAAACGGTTTGGCGGCTGAATTTTAATTGTAGCCGAACCCTCAAGCGCTTGTTGTCCAGCTTCCACCAATTCATCAAAGGCTTTAACACGCGCTTTTGATTTAGCCTGACGGGCTTTGGGGGATGCGTTAATCCATTCAAGCTCTCTGTCTATAGCTTTTTTGCGCGATGCTTCAACCCGGTTTTCCATATCCATACGTTTGGATTTTGCCTCTAGCCACTGGCTGTAATTTCCCTCAAACGGGATACCGCGACCACGGTCAAGCTCGAGCACCCAGCTAACAACCGTATCAAGGAAATATCTGTCGTGTGTCACTAGGATCACGCAGCCTTTATAGTCCCGCAAATGATTTTGTAGCCATGCTACAGTTTCAGCGTCCAAGTGGTTGGTTGGCTCATCAAGCAGTAACATTTCAGGTTTTTCAAGCAGCAGCTTACATAGTGCTACACGACGTTTTTCACCGCCAGAAAGCTTGTCTACAGCCCAATCACCCGGAGGGCAGCGCAGGGCATCCATTGCCACCTCTGCTTGGCTTTCAAGGTCCCACGCATCAGCAGCGTCGACGGCTTCTTGCAATTCGCCCATTTTCGCCAGTAAGTCATAATCTTCAGGATCGTTAGCATAATCCATCGCGACCTGATTAAAGTCATCCACCATCTTTTTAAGCGGCCCAAGACCTTCTAAAACGTTCTCCATCACAGTTTTGCTATCATCGAGACCAGGCTCCTGCGACAAATAACCAACTTTTACCCCGTCAGCCGCCCAAGCTTCACCCTG
>CBFDBT010000192.1:0-4853 GCA_965603115.1 uncultured Alphaproteobacteria bacterium | reverse complement strand
CCCTCTAGCTTTAGGGCGCGGTCCATCACCGCTGCCGTAAGCTCGTCATCGCGAATTTCATCCCGCAACCGCTGCTCACTACTAATCGCCTCTTGCAGGGTCATCATGTTACCTGGGTCATTTGGAATAAGTTTAGAAAGACGGTCAGACACCGGATAAGGTTGCTGCATCACCCTGCCGCATGCCTTAACCACTGCCCTTGCCTGCAATTTACCAAAAGTAATGATTTGTGCTACGTGGTCATCACCATATTTGTCTTGCACATATTTAATAACAAGCTCACGTTTATCCTGACAAAAGTCGATATCAAAGTCAGGCATAGACACACGTTCAGGGTTCAAAAACCTCTCAAATAGTAACGAGAACCGCAAAGGATCAAGGTCAGTGATCAAGAGAGCCCATGCCACAACCGATCCAGCGCCAGAGCCACGGCCCGGCCCAACAGGAATATCATTTTCTTTTGACCATTTTATAAAATCAGCAACGATCAAGAAATACCCGGGAAACCCCATCTGCTTAATTACACCAATTTCAAACTTCAGCCTGTCCCAGTAAGGCTGCTCTTGTTCTTTGCGACCCTTAGCATCTGTTGCAGTAATTTGGTCACTTTTATCAAGGCGGCCTCTAAGCCCTTCTTCAGCCTGCTCTTGCAACAAATCACTTTCAGATTTGTCCTGCCCTTTGGTGAAATTTGGCAAAAGCGGGTCTATAATATCTACCTTGTGTGCGCAACGCTCAGCTACAACCAGCGTATTGGCAATCGCTTCTGGTAAATCAGAAAACTGCCGCTCCATTTCTTCACAAGACTTAAAACGATGCTCAGGCGTAACTTTTCGCCTATCATCTTGGGCTACAAAAGCGCCATCAGCCATACAAAGCAAGGCATCATGAGCTTCATACATATCACGCTTGATGAAATAGGGCTGATTGGTCGCGACAAGCGCGATATCATGCTTATAGGCAAGATCAAGAAAGCTTTCTTCGGTTGATTTTTCTTCAGGCATATCGTGGCGCTGAATCTCAAGGTAGAGGCAGTCACCATAGATCGACAAGAGGTCGAGCAGCATTTTTTCGGCTTTGTCAGCTTGTCCATCCAGCAACAAGTGACCAACTGGGCCAGAAACCCCGCCAGTAAGACATATAATGCCCTGTGAATGCTGCCTAAGGGTTTCAATGCCCACTTGTGGCGTATCGTAATCATCCGCATTGAGGTGAGCCCGTGAGACGACTTTCATCAAATTGCGATAACCAGCATCATTTTTAGCTAACAAAACCAGAATATCAGGTTCTGGCCGCTTACCATGGCGGTCGGCTAGCAAATATGGATTTTCAACGGACAGTGATACACCGACAATAGGCTGAACACCGGCTTTTTTAGAATATTCGGAAAACTCTAAGGCTCCGAACATATTGTTGGTATCAGTTACAGCAACAGCGGGCATGGCAAAGCCCTGGCACTGTTTCATCAAATCAGGGATATGAATAGCACCCTCAGATAAGGAATATGCGGTATTGACGCGCAGATGAACAAAATTGGCGTGCGCCATATCCGAGTATCTCCTAGTGTTCTATTAACTGGCCTTCACTGAGAGTCAGCATGCGGTCCATTTTTTCTGCGATGGAATGATCGTGAGTGGCTATAATAGCTGCAAGGCCTGTGCTACGTACTGTCTCTATCAATTTTGTCATCACACGCCCTGACGTTGCCTCATCCAGGTTACCTGTGGGTTCATCAGCAAATAATATTGTCGGCTCATTAGCGATCGCGCGGGCTATTGCCACTCTTTGCTGCTCTCCACCCGATAATTGGGAAGGATAATGCTCTAACCTATCAGCAAGGCCAAGATCAGCGAGGCGGTCACTCGCACGTTTTAGCACAGCACTTTTAGCAACACCCGCAATAATCATCGGCATAGAGACATTTTCTAATGCTGTGAAGTCTGGCAATAAGTGATGAAACTGATAGACAAAACCAAGGTCATCAAGGCGCAGAGACGTGCGCTTATCATCACTAGAGCTTTGTGCCTCGCAGTCACCTATCCAAATCTCGCCGCTTGTGGGGTGATCAAGCAAACCAGCGATTTGTAAAAGCGTGGACTTTCCCGTACCCGAAGCCCCCACAAGAGAGACGACTTCACCACGCTTAAGCTCAAGATTTACGCCTTTTAATATTTCAAGCGTCTTCTCACCTTGGTGGAAAGTTTTGGTAATATTTTTGAGCTTTAAAATCACATCATTCATGGCGCAACACCTCAACCGGATCAAGCTTGGAGGCCCGCATAGCCGGCGGTATTGTCGCTAAAAAGCTCATCAACAGCGCAACGCCTATGGTGATACCAAGCTCCCAAGGGTCCACTTCAGCTCGAAGACTGGTGATAAACCTTACACTTGGGTCCCAAACATTAGTGTCCAGTATCCACTCTATGGCATTTTTAATGGGTTCAATATAAATAACGACAAGAAAGCCGCATAGAGTACCAACCAATGTCCCAAAAACGCCGACAAACATGCCAACAGTAATGAATATTCTACGGATAGAGCCACGCTTGGCCCCCATGGTGCGGAGAATGGCTATATCACCGGACTTGTCTTTCACTAACATATACAGGCTTGAGCCAACATTAAACACAGCGACCAATACGATGATAGACAGCACAAGGAACATGGCAACACGCTCTACTTCCATCGCACCCACAATAGCATTATTAAAGAGCTTCCAGTGGGTGACATGGGCGCGCTTACCTACAATATCGTAAAAATTAACCACCACATCATCGACTTTATCAGGATCATCTAGAAAATATTCAATTGTGGTTATAGCTTCTCCCATGGAGAAAAAGGCTTGTGCCTCTTCCATACGCATTCCAATGAAAGCTTCGTCGTAAGTATAAACACCAATTTCTATAATAGCTACAACAGGATATCCAAGACTTCTAAAGTTTGACCCGAAGGGCGTATTAACTTCTTTTGGTGACACCAGGGTGATAGTGTCCCCTACCTTAATACGAAGTTTTCGTGCCAATTCATACCCTATAACCAGACCATTTTGTTCAACGGCATCGCTCAAATTCCCATCTCTAACCGAGCGTATCGGCAGTTTATTTTCCAGAAAGTCACTCTCAGGCAGCCCCCGCACAACAACGCCTGTACCATTACCGTTAAAAGTAATCAGTGCTTGGCTTTCGACAAAGGGCGTTATTTTGTTGATACCATCAAGTTCCTCAAGGTCTTTCATAATATCTTGGTAATTGTCGAGCTTTCCACCGTAGCCTTGCACCAGCACATGGCCTTGATAGCCTAGAATTTTATCAATCAATTCAGCGCGGAAGCCATTTAAGATGCTCATAACAGAAATAATCGCCATGACACCAAGCGCAATCGCGGTTGCTGAAAGAATGGCATTAACCGATATAAAGCTGTCCCTGCCCTTCGACGAGAGATAGCGTTTGGCAACCATCCATTCAAAACTTGATATCATATTTCCCCGACTCTTGATTAGGTCGTTAGCTTAGCGAGTGCATCTTCTGGTGACAACTCAAGCTTTTCTCCGCTGGCACGATTTTTAAGCTCAACAACGCCATTTTTAAGGCCACGCGGGCCAATTGACACCTGCCATGGCAAACCAATGAGGTCCATATTTTTAAATTTAGTACCAGCACCTTCATTGCGGTCATCATAAAGCACTTCAACGCCAGCAGATTCTAACCTTGCATAAAAGTCTTCACAAGCGGTATCACAGCCTTCGTCCCCTACGCGTAAATTCATTAAACCTACTTTGTATGGCGCCACTGATTCTGGCCATATAATTCCATCATCATCATGGTAGGCTTCAATGATAGCCCCTACCAAGCGTGAAACACCGACACCATATGATCCCATTTGCGCATTAACGAGCTTACCATCTTTGCTCTGCACCGCAGCACCCAAGGCTTTTGAGTATTTATCACCAAAGAAGAAAATATGCCCAACTTCTATGCCGCGCCCAGTCATCAATTCATTCGGGCAGTTGTCAGCATCATGCATTTCGTCTGTTGCTGCATAGTGACTAGTCCAGCTGTCGACAATAGGCTGCAAATCATCACCCTCTTTGGGGTTAACCGCGAGCGGGTCCATCCCTTCAAAAGCTTTGTCAAAGAAAACTTCACTCTCGCCAGTGGGTGCCAAAACGATAAACTCATGGCTTAAGTCCCCGCCAATTGGGCCAGTGTCAGCCTTCATAGGAATGGCTTTTAGCCCTAAGCGCGCAAAAGTCCTAAGGTAGGCTACAAACATAGCGTTATAGGATTTAACACCGCTTTCTTCATCAATATCGAAGCTATAAGTATCTTTCATCAGAAACTCACGCCCGCGCATCACGCCAAATCGGGGACGACGCTCATCGCGAAACTTCCACTGAATATGGTAAAGCATCTTTGGAAGTCCTTTATAAGACTTTATACTGCTTCGGAAAATATCGGTGATTAGTTCTTCATTTGTTGGGCCGTAAAGCATTTCGCGGCCATGACGGTCTTCAATTCGCAGCATTTCATCGCCATAATCCTCATAGCGGCCAGACTCTTTCCACAAGTCAGCGGACTGAATGGTCGGCATAAGCATTTCTTGCGCCCCAGCTTTATCCTGTTCCTGCCGTACAATTTGCTCAATATTTCGTAAAACTTTCAAGCCCATAGGCAGCCAGGAATAAATTCCAGAAGCCGATTGGCGCACCATTCCAGCGCGCAGCATTAAACGGTGTGAAACAATCTCGGCTTCGGATGGATTTTCCTTTAGAGTGGGTAAAAAATAGCGGCTCAATCGCATGGAAATTTATCCTTGGGTTCTAATGCAGGAAATTCATCCTGAAATTTAAAGGG
>CBFDBT010000191.1:0-4924 GCA_965603115.1 uncultured Alphaproteobacteria bacterium | reverse complement strand
AGCCAACGCCTGATGAATAGCCTCAGGGTCGGCAAGGCCAATGTCTTCAGAAGCAAAACGAACAAGACGCCGAATGATATAAACCGGGTCTTCCCCGCCCACCAGCATGCGTGCCAGCCAATAAAGCGCTGCATCAGCGTCCGATCCGCGCATGGATTTATGCAATGCGGAGATGATATTATAATGTTCTTCGCGGTTTTTATCATAAGCCGGAGCCCGCTTTTGCAAGAGAGTAGCGAGAGATTCAGGATTGAGAACCTCCTTACCTTTTGTCAGATCAAAGAGGGTCTCGACACAGTTAAGCAAATAACGTCCGTCTCCGTCTGCCATGCCCTTAAGGGCAGCGCGGGCGCCATCATCAAGCGGCAGATCGCGGTCAACTTCGCTCTCAGCACGCGACAATAATGCTTCAAGCGCTGCATCATCATGACGGTTAAGCACCAACACCTGCATCCGGCTAAGCAGCGCGCCATTCAGCTCAAAGGATGGATTTTCTGTGGTAGCGCCAACAAGAATAACCGTACCATCTTCAACGTAAGGTAAAAAACCATCTTGCTGCGCACGATTAAAGCGGTGGATTTCGTCAACAAACAGGAGCGTTCCCCTGCCCGTCAATCGGCGCTCTTTAGCTGTTTTAAAAACTTTTTTAAGGTCAGCAACACCAGAGAAAACTGCTGATATTTGCACGAAGTCAAGATCGGCGTGATCTGCCAGCAACTGGGCTATTGTGGTCTTGCCACTGCCGGGAGGACCCCACAGCACCAGCGAGGATAGTTTGCCCGCTGCCACCATACGACCAAGTGGCCCGTCATCGCCTAGCAAATGCGCTTGAGCGACAACATCATCTAGTGTTTTTGGTCGCAATCTGTCTGCCAGTGGTCGAGGGGCCTCATCGGCCATGCCTGACGCTGCAAACAGATCAGACATTACCTGATCTCACCACAACGGATAGAACGGCCTTGAATACCGCACTCCAGCAAGCGCCCTTTGCGCTCAACACGGAAAATATATTTATCATTTGCACTTTCCAGTGCTTCAGTAAGGTCCAAAACCTTATTAATGCGTTTGCCATTTACCAAAACGAACAAATCTCCGGGTTGCAGATACCTGTATTGTGCTGCAGGAGCGGCGCCATCGAGTGCGATGATCATCACGCCCTTCTTCAAAGTACTAATATGAATTTCTTCATTGTAGCGTGGACTAAGGTTGGCAATCGTCACACCGCGGAAAGGATGGTCGCCATCCAGCTTGGTGATTGAACGTGGCGGGTCTTCTGGCGGCAAATCAAGCATGAGACTTAACTCTTCTGGTCTGCCCTCTTTCAAGACAACAAGTTTTACAACCTCCCCCGCATTTTTTGTTGCAATACGGAATTGCAACGAGCCATCATCAATCACCTCATAGCCATCAATGCCCATAATAACGTCACCAACATCAAGACCAGCGCTCTCAGCAGGACCATTTGGATAGAGATTATCAACAATCACACCACCGGGACGGTCCAGCCCCATAGAGGTCGCAATATCCGAGCTAACAGTTTGCCCACCAAAACCCATCCATGGACGCACAAGCGTGCCGCCGTCTAGAGCGGCCGTGAGTACCGATTTGACCATATTGGCTGGAATGGCAAAGCCAATGCCGTTAGAGGTGCCTGTGCGGCTATATATAGCGGTATTAACCCCCATAAGCTTGCCATCTAGCCCTATAAGGGCGCCACCAGAGTTGCCTGGGTTAATAGCAGCATCCGTTTGAATGAAAAAACCAAATTCTGATATGCCTTTTTGCGTACGTGCTTGCGCCGAAACTATGCCACTTGTAACAGTTTGACCTATACCAAAAGGGTTACCAATAGCCAAAACCACATCCCCAACCTCGACAGTGTCGCTATTGGCAAGCGATACATAGCTTAAGACCTCATCGCCACTTTCAATGCGCAAAACTGCCAAGTCAGTCCCAGCATCGGCCATCACCACTTCGGCCGCAAACTCACGGCGGTCTGCCAAAACAACTGTAATTTCATCCGCACCCTTAATCACGTGATTATTGGTGACGATAATACCATTTGGTTTTACGATCACCCCTGAACCGAGTGAACCAAGCACGCGTTCTTGGGGCATCCCAAATCCACGATTATCTTGAAAAAAATCTCTAAAAAGAGGATGGTCAAAAAATGACGAACGGCGGGACTTAACCACTTTTCGTGTGTAAATATTAACGACAGCTGGCGAAGCCTTTTTCACGAGTGGAGCATAGGAAAGCTTTACTTCCATAGCGGATGTCGGCACCCGACGATTTTCGTCTTGTGCCTGAGCTATCCCACTAAGGCCAGCAACCAGTGCTAAACCCATAGACAATGACCTTAAACCAATTTTCATCACCACTTACTCTCCATCGAATTGTGTGTATCGTATATAATCATCTTTTGCCCAATTATAATAGGCCTTCTTGTTATCACAAACAAAAAGGGCGACCATAAGGCATTTCTCTACGAGATATACCCTTAAAGGCCTCAATCGCCAGCGCTTCGCTTAGGCTAATCCTCGCTTACGCTGCGGGCGGCCTTTGACCTTGCCTCACCAGCAAGCTGGTTCGGATACTCAATCCTGCTAAACTAAGTGCCAATCCGAAGGAGCTTTAGCTCCGCAGGCAAGCGCGCCAATCTTTTTAGAGTAAAATGGGCGCCCGCAGGCGAAGCCGAGGATACCAAACAAATAAGACACAAAAAAAGGGCGGACAAATGTCCACCCTAATTTTTTGTGTGATAGAGAAAACTACTTACGCAGCAGCTTCTTCTTCAGTAAAGTCAACTTCAGCAGTTGGACCACTGTCTTGACCTTTTGCATCTTCATTGCGATCAACAAACTCAATCACTGCAAGTGGTGCATTGTCACCGTAGCGGAAACCCGCTTTAAGGACACGAATGTAACCACCTGGGCGGTCAGCATAACGCTCGGCAAGCTCACCAAATATTTTACCAACAAGCTTTTCATCTTGTAGACGAGAAATTGCCAAACGACGATTAGCAAGACCACCTTTTTTACCAAGAGTGATAAGCTTTTCTACAACAGGGCGAAGGTCTTTCGCTTTTGCAACAGTTGTAACAATTTGCTCGTGCTTAACCAGTGCCTGAGACATGTTCATGAACATAGCCTTACGGTGACTGGAGTTTCTGTTAAACTTACGACCGGATTTACCATGACGCATAATATTATTCCTTCATACCTACCGTCCGATGCCCTAAACATGGAATACGGTAGTTAGATTCTAGTTTCCTAGAACTCTTGTTCAAGTTTCTTGGCTAAATCTTCGATATTCTCAGGGGGCCAAGCCGGTAATTCCATTCCCAAACGGAGACCCATTTGTGAAAGAACTTCTTTAATCTCATTGAGTGATTTACGACCAAAGTTTGGAGTGCGAAGCATTTCTGCTTCAGTTTTCTGGACGAGATCACCAATGTAGACGATATTATCATTTTTCAGGCAGTTAGCTGAACGAACGCTAAGTTCAAGTTCATCCACTTTTCTAAGCAATTGACGATTAATAACTGGCTCATCATCTTCTTTGTCAGAAGCAATTTCTTCTGGCTCATCGAAGTTGATAAAGAGGTGCAGCTGGTCTTGTAAAATACGTGCAGAGAAAGCAAGCGCATCTTCAGGTGTTACTGTACCATCAGTTTCAATTTCAAGTGAAAGCTTATCATAATCAAGCACATTACCTTCACGGGTAGGCTCAACCTTATAGCTAACCTTCTTAACCGGGCTATAAAGCGCATCAATTGGAATAAGACCAATTGGAGCATCTTCAGGACGGTTACGGTCTGCAGGCACATATCCTTTGCCTGAAGAAACCGAAAATTCCATATTCAATGTAGCGCCATCATCAAGCGTACAAATAATCAGGTCCTTATCAAGGATCTCAACATCTGCTACTTCACCGATTTGGCTAGCGCGCACTTCACCTGGACCAGTTGCGGTCAAGTGTAGACGCTTTTCACCGTCACATAGAACACGGACGGGAAGCTGCTTAACATTAAGTACAATATCAGTAACATCTTCACGAACACCTGGCACTGAAGAGAACTCATGGAGCACGCCTTCAATATTAACAGATGTAACCGCACCACCCTGAAGTGATGACAGCAATACGCGACGAAGCGCGTTACCAATTGTAGTTCCGTAACCACGTTCCAAAGGCTCAGCAATAATTTTTGCTTTACGTAGTGGATCTGCACCAGACTCAACAGTGAGCGTGGTCGGTTTGATTAGTTCTTGCCAGTTTTTCTGGATCACGTTGCAACCCTCATATTCAGCGGCCCTATGGACCTTGTTCAGTTTCAACTCGTCAGTCTACCAATTAAACGCGCAAATTATACTCTGCGACGCTTTGGCGGGCGACAACCATTGTGTGGAATTGGTGTTACGTCACGAATAGATGTAACATTAAAACCAACTGTTTGAAGCGCGCGGAGCGCCGATTCACGTCCAGAACCTGGACCTTTCACTTCAACTTCAAGAGTTTTCATTCCATGATCACGCGCTTTTTTGCCCGCGTCCTCGGCAGCCATCTGCGCCGCATATGGCGTTGACTTACGTGAACCCTTAAAACCCAGCATACCAGCTGAAGCCCAGGAAATGGTATTTCCCTGAATATCAGTTATGGTAATCATTGTATTATTGAATGTAGCATTCACGTGCGCAACACCATTACTAATGTTTTTGCGATCACCACGCTTCACGCGACTTGTATCATTTTCAGCCATCTCAATCAGACCCTAAATTAGGGGAGCCCTACACAGCATTCCCAGTTAATAAAATTTACTTCTTCTTACCAGCAATCGCGATTGCTTTACCCTTACGAGTACGAGCATTCGTGCTAGTACGCTGACCGCGAACGGGCAGTTTCATACGATGACGGAGACCACGAT
>CBFDBT010000190.1:0-4984 GCA_965603115.1 uncultured Alphaproteobacteria bacterium | reverse complement strand
AACTGATGTTGGCGGATCATACCGCGCGGATCGCGTCCAGCCGATCCAGCTTCAGAGCGAAAACACTGGGAAAATGCTGTATAACGAAGCGGCAAACTGTCACTATCAAGGATTTCATCAGCGTGAAAATTCGTAAGCGTAACCTCAGCCGTTGGGATAAGATAATGTCCGGTATCGGTCTTAAACAGGTCTTCTTCAAATTTTGGCAACTGCCCCGTGCCGAAAAGGGCTTTATCACGCACCATGGCAGGAGTAAGCATTTCAGTATACCCATGCTCAGATGTGTGTAGATCAATCATAAATTGGCCAAGGGCGCGTTCTAGACGGGCAAGCGGCCCTCGCAGAGCAACAAAGCGCGCACCAGACATTTTAGCTGCACGCTCAAAGTCCATCATGGCGAGGTCTTCGCCAAGGTCAAAGTGCTCTTTGGGTGTGAAGTCCATGGTCGGCTTATCACCCCAAGTACGCATTTCTTGATTATCATCTTCATCAGCGCCATCAGGAGCATCATCATATGGAATATTTGGCAAGCCCGCGAGAATAGCGTCTAGCTCTGCACCAATTTCTAGCTCTTCAGTTTCAATATCAGCCAAAACACCCTTTAGCGATGCAACTTCAGCCTTAAGTTTCTCAGCGCCCTCTTTATCCCCTGCCCCCATGGCTTTACCAATCTCTTTAGAGGCAGCGTTGCGTCTGGCTTGAGCAGTTTGACCTGACGTCATTAAAGCGCGGCGCTTTTCATCAAGCGTCAAAATACTCTCGCTAATAGCTTCCAAGTCTCGACGGGCGAGGCCAGCATCAAAAGCTTTAGGGTTTTCGCGAATGAACTTCAGGTCATGCATTGTATTATCTTCTTATCATTAAAAGTTATTATTCAGCATCTAGCGTTGCTGCCTTTTTCTTTTCAAAAGCCGCAATCAGTATTATCGATACTTCATATAGTAGCAAAATAGGAATGCCAAGCGCTACTTGGCTAACAGGGTCAGGTGGTGTGAGAATAGCTGCCATGGCAAAAGCAACCACGACAAAATAACGACGTTTATCTCGCAATCCCTGTGCAGAGACAATGCCTACGCGGCCCATCAATGTAAGCGCAACTGGCATTAAAAATGAAAAACCAAAAGCAAAAATCAACTTCATAATCAAGCTGAGATATTCACTCACCTTTGCCTCTGCCTCAATGCGAAGCAAAGTATCAGCTGATGCAACTTGTTGATAGCTCAGCAAAAACTCCCACGCAGATGGCACCACTTTGTAATAGGCAAGCATCGCCCCCAAGCCAAACAATACGGGTGTCGCGAGTAAAAATGGTAAAAAAGCCCGCTGTTCATCTTTATAAAGGCCGGGAGCCACAAATTTCCATACCTGCAAAGCAAGCCACGGAAAAGTCACCATAAAGGCCGCATAAAGTGCCACTTTGACATCTACCATAAATTTTTCATGCATGGCAGTATAGATCATGCGGGGCGCCTCACCGCCATCTTTTGTCATAACATCTGTGTAAGGCTGAGCTAGAAAGAGAAAGATTTCTGAGGCATAATAGAGCCCAACAATAAAAGCCAGCCCCATGCCTATAATCACATAAACAAGCCGGCGCCTAAGCTCAATCAAATGCTCCAAAAGTGGTGCTTTACTCTCTTCCATCTCTGGAGCAGCCTCGTCAAAATCTACGGGTGCGCGAGGAATATCAATTTCTTTATCACTCATCGCCAGTGCCCGCCTTATCCGATTTAGCAGGCCCTTTATCCTCATCAGGTTTAACTGTAGCCTCTCGGCTAACCTTTTTCTCCTGATTGGAAAGGATGTGCTTAGTGACCTCATCAGGCGTCATGCCAGGTTTCAGACCTTCTTCATCTCTAAGGTCTTTAAATGGATCTAAATCAGCATCTTTTGCAAATTCACTTACATCAACTTCACGCGCCAAGTCATCAAGACCTGAGCGAAACTCACGAGATAGCCCTTTAAGTTTACGAAACACATCAGACACGCTGCGCACTAGGCGAGGCAATTCTTTTGGCCCAACTACAACAAGTGCAATGATGCCAATGATCAATAATTCTATGCCACCAATATCAAACATCGGTTAGAATACTCACATAAGGTAAAAGCTTAAGAATTTAAGCGTCAGTTTTATCTTCTTTTTTTGACTTAACAACTTCACCATCAATGGCGTCTGTTTTATCAATAACCTTAGGCTCATCTTCTTTGGGTTCTGCTTTTAAACCCTTTTTAAAGCTTGTGATGCCACTACCAAGTTCTCCCATCAGGCCAGAAATTTTTCCGCGCCCAAAAAGAAGAATTACAATCAAAGCAATAATAGCTATTTGCCATGGACCTATCATATCAATTCGCCTCCTCGCGATTATTCATCATATTTTTCACTCTGTCAGAAAAAATGCAACTGTGCAATTTCTATCACCAGTCCTCATCTTCATCGTCTATTTCATCAGTATTTTGCGCATTGTGCGCTTCAATAACATCTTCCAGATCAATCTGACCATCATCTTCGTCTTCACTATCATCTTCGTCTTCATCAACACTTGTTTCATGACCCATCTTGGTAAGCGCCTGATCCACAGTATCGAGAAGACCAGCAGCCTTCAATTCCGACAGTCCAGGAAGGTCCTTGATAGTTTCCAGACCAAAGTGAACAAGAAAATCTTCAGTTGTGCCGTAAGTCACTGGCCGCCCTGGAGTTTTACGCCGCCCAAGTGGCCTTATCCAAAGTGCCTCCATCAAAACATCGAGCGTGCCCCTAGACAAACCAACACCCCTGATTTCTTCGATTTCTGCACGGGTGACAGGCTGATGGTAAGCAACGATTGAAAGTGTTTCCACCGCTGCTCGTGATAGTTTTCGTTGATCATCCACTTCCTTACGCAGCAGAAAAGATAGGTCTGTAGCAGTAGCAAACATATATTTACTCGCAACACAAACCAGATTTACTCCGCGCGTTTCATATTCCTCAACTAAACTGATAAGGTGTCCTTCAACATTAGCGCCATATGGAAGGCGCTCACTAATATCAGCTTCAGACAGTGGGCTGTGGCTAGCAAAAAGTACAGCTTCAACCATTCTACGATGATGAGCATCATCCTCAGGCGATAAGATGCGGCGCTCTTCGCTCTCATTTAATTCATCACTGTTTAATTCATCTGTCATTTCTACGGTTCTCTATCACTCTTCATCTTCACTATGATGTTTTATATATATGGGCCCAAAGGTTTCCATTTGACGGATATCTGCTGTTCCCTGCCGCGCCAACTCCAAGGACGCAGCAAACATACTTGCTATTGTTGACTTACGCAGTTGCTCATCTTCAATATTTTCCGGTAAAAAGGTTTTAAGCGTTGTCCAGCTATAGGTTTCCCCTATAAGTCCGGTTAATCGCTCTAATGCAGCATCAAGCGCTAAAACGGGGCGACGTTCAATGCGTATTTCGGTAACTGTATGGCGTTCATGATGGTCCGAGTAAGCCTTTAACAATTCATAAAGCGTTAAATCATATGAACCAATTTTCAGTGTTTTTATGCCCTCAGGATTTCCTCTGACAAAAGTATCCCGCCCCATCCTGTCACGGCCCATTAAGCGTCCACCGACTTCTCGCATAGCCTCCAGCCTTTGCAAGCGAAGCTGTAGCCTTAATGCTAATTCTTCTGCTGTGGGTTCATCACCAGACTCTTCTTTGGGCAACAAAAGTCTTGATTTCAAATAAGCGAGCCACGCTGCCATTACCAGATAATCAGCGGCAAGCTCAAGCTTGAGTTTTCTAACAGCGGCAACAAACTTTAGATATTGCTCAACCAGTTCTAAAATTGAAATTTGGGTAAGATCAACCTTTTGCGCGCGCGCCAAGGTCAACAACACATCAAGCGGCCCTTCAAAGCCCTCAACCTGCAAAACAAGAGACTCTTCAGATTGGTCACTATAAAGCGAAGTGCTACCTTGAGCGTTAGGCCGCAAATCGCGATCTTCATCAATTGTGTCTGACTGGTTGATAATGCTCACCTTTTTATCCCGCCATGCCAAAAATCAGGCCAGCAAAAAACTGAGTTGGCACCATTAAAACGGAAGGCGCCAACATCAAGATACCAATTATGATAAAAAACCCAAAGGGTGCAATTTTCGCTAGCTGCTGGCTTTGCTCGTAAGGTAACAGTCCCATTAACACATGCCCGCCATCAAGTGGGGGGATTGGAAGCAAGTTCAATATACCCAACAGGCAATTTAAATAGACCATATAAATCAGCGTCATATAGGCCCAATCCTGCTGCGTATATCCCATATCATGCAATACACCCAACAAAAACCCAGCAAATACCGCCAAAAGTAAATTTGCCGAAGGCCCAGCCAGTGAGACGATAATGCTATCGCGGCGGGGATTTTTAAGACGTCCAACATTAACAGGTACTGGTTTTGCCCATCCAAACATAAAAGGTGCACCAAGTAATTTCATGGCAATAGGTACAATAACAGTGCCAACCTTATCGACATGCACAAGCGGATTAAGCGATAAACGCCCTGCCCGCTTAGCCGTGTCATCTCCCAAATAAAAGGCAGCATAGGCATGACCGGCTTCGTGAAGCGTTACACCCAGCAATAATGGCAAAGCCATTAGGGAAATATCGACCATTGTTTGTGATAGGTCCATCTAGAATACTTTCAAATTTAAAATACTATTTGGCAAATTTACAATACTATTTGGCAAAATTACTCTGCTATTTGGGGTCAACAACCATACAGGCATGTTGCTGGGCTTTTATCTTGAGGCACAAACGGTCTGCCTCAGCCCTATCTTTCACTGGCCCCACTCGCAGGCGATAAAGTGTTCTGCCATTGCGCGTTAGCGGCACAAATTCTTCGTGCATTCCCTTAAATACAGTTGGCATCTTTATCCTTATTTCTTTCCAAAAGTCAGCTGCACCTTTTTCTGCACCATAAGCACCAAGCTGCTTAGAGATAATAAGTGTCGCAAGCAAAAGAC